>DCGY01000018.1:54768-61391 GCA_002314715.1 Lachnospiraceae bacterium UBA1766
TGACGGAGTCAGAGTCCGTTGCCTTACCATTTGGCGATAGCCCTAAGCACAAATGGTATTCTATCACAACAATTTTACAAATGCAAGAACTTTTTTATTTTTATTTAAACCTATATTTATCGTTTATATTAACAATTCTATCAGCGCTTCTACAGAAGCCTGCTCAGCCACAACTGGTGTCGCTCCAAAATGCTCTTTTATAGCCTTTTCGCATATCGGTCCTATGCTTAAAAGTGTTTTGTCCATCACACGGAAATTCTTTTTATGCAATTCACGCACTCCCGCAGCACTGCCAAAAACAATATGTGTGACTTTCTCCAGGACATCAGCTTCAATCTCACGAGCCTCCAGGCAAGTATCATATATATCATATCGTTCGCAGGCAATTCCTGATTTTTCCAGCTCGCTCTCAAAAAGACCCGTGCCCTGCTTTGAACAAAACAGTACTATTTTTTCGTTCTCTTTTACCAGTTTACTCATGCCTTCTGCAAGCGCAATGGAATTGTATTCCGCGGGGCAAAAATCTGCATAATAACCAAACTGCGAAAGTGCCTTTTGGCTCTCACTGCCGATAACAGCAAATTTTACATCTGACAGTCTTCTAAGGTCTATTCTGTCTGCCCTTATCCTGTCGAAGAATCCACGCACACCTCTGGCACTGGTAAACACAAACCATTTGGACACCGAATCAAGAAGTGAATCCCAGGACATCTCACACTCTAAATCCGTATAATCACCAGCCATAAGTGAAACGCTTCTGATACCATATCTGTATAAATTCTTTTTTACCTTCGCCTGAAATTCATCCGTGCCAGTGAGACCAACACAAATATCAGTTCTATCCTCCGATGAATAAAGACCTAGTCCAGCGACATCACCCACTACGATTACTGCTGGCGTCGACACCTTAGCGTTTTCTACTTTATCTGAAATATCTGCGAGCGTTCCTGTTATCCTGTAATGATTGATAGAATTACCACCAGACAGAACCGCCACAGGCGTACTAGCATCTTTGCCGCCTGCAATAAGTGACTTTACTATCTCCTCCAGCTGATAGAAGCCCATCAGAAATACAAGTGTACCCTCAACCTTTGACAGACTTTCAATATCATCACGCAGCTTATCATCCTTTGTAAATGCACTGATCACATGAAAACTCCTGCTCAAACCCCTGTGAGTAACAGGAATACCGTACATCTCTGGTATTGCAATAGACGAACTGATACCAGGTATGACAGACCACTTTATACTCTCTTTATTAAGCCTGATAGCCTCCTCGCCTCCTCGGCCAAAAACAAACGCATCTCCGCCTTTTGCACGCACTACCATTTTACCCTCGCGTGCTTTTTCGACAATGATATCCTCTATCTCAGACTGCTTCGATGAAGCCTTATTTTTTCTTTTCCCAACATATATTTTTTCAGCATTGTAAGGCACCTCATTTAACAGTGCCGTATCGATTAGATCATCATAGATGACAACCTCACACTGTCGGAGCACCTCCAGTCCCTCCAAGGTAATACAGCCCATATCACCACAGCCTGTACCCAATAAATATACATATCCGTTTCGTTTATCCATTTATTACTTCACTCACTATCTCATCACGTTCATTATCAGCCAGCCTGCCCTCTTTCAGCAGGCATTTTTCAAAAATGCATTTCAATATCTGTCCACGCACCTTTTCATCACCGCTGACGCTTTTGACATATGACCTCAGCTCTGACATATATTCCAGCAAATCGCCAAAATCCTCAGGGATAACGCTCTGTATCTCATGCTTAAGCCACCTTGCAGCAATGGGACTGCTACCTGAAGTTGATATACCGACAACCAGGTCGTCCTCCTTCACAATTGCAGGAAAAATAAAGGTGCAAAGTCGCTTATCATCAACAACATTTAAAGGAATCCTCTTCGCCTTGCACATTTCAAAAATATGCTCATTCACAGCGGTATCAGTGCAGGCTGAAATGACAAAATCCGTCTCATCAGTAATATCAGTATCGCGAAATTCACGAAGTGATATTTCCACTGGCAGTGCAGACATTTCATCACATACAGTAAGCGAAATCACCTTTACCCTTGCACCAAATTCCAGCACCTTTTTTGCCTTGGCAAGAGCCACGCTCTGTCCACCTATTATCAGTGCATTTTTATTGTCTATATCAGAATAAAATGGAAAAAAAGCCATTATCCTTCCTACTCCTGTCAAATCATTTTGCTCAATATATCCTCTGTAACCGCCGAAGGCTCTGTGCCCTTTGCCGAATAAAAATGCGCATTGCTGCCGTCATCAGCAGCATAAAATGAACACATTTTAAAACCTCCCTCATCCTCAGAGAAATAAAGGCCTATAGGAGTATGACAGCCGACATTTAGCTCTGCCAAAATACGTCTCTCCTGCTCCGCTGCCTTCTGCAGTTTCTCGTTCGAAATCTGTGCTACAAGCGCCTTTACATCTGCTCTTAACGATGCAAACTCTGCTGCAAGCGTCCCCTGCGTAGCTGCAGGCACCATATCCTCTATGCTAAAATACTCAGTCACATTTTCTTCAATGCCCAGACGCTTTACCCCTGCAGCAGCAAGCACAATCGCATCTATATCATTCTCATGAAGCTTTCTTATCCTGGTCTCGACGTTGCCCCTTATATCCACTACTGAAAGATCAGGCCTTTTTGCGAGCAGCTGATACTTTCTACGCAGCGAGCCAGTCGCTACGACTGCGCCCTTTTTCAGATTCATCAATCCCTTACCATCCTTTGATATGAGGACATCCCTGACATCAGCTCGCTCCAGCACAGTCTTCACCTCAAGGCCTTCAGGTATCTGAGTCCCCAGATCCTTCATACTATGAATCGCCAGATCTATTTCACCAGATAAGAGCTGTTCCTCTATCTCCTTTGTAAATGCATTATTGATACCAATGTTCTTCAACGGCGTATCAGTAAATTTTTCACCTGATGTCTTTATTATTTTAATCTCAAATGTATGCTCAGGAGAGCATTTTTCAAGTGCCTCCTTAACTGCATTTGACTGAATCAGAGCCAGCTTCGAACCACGGCTTCCGATTATATAATTCATAGTCTGTAAACTCCTGTCTATAGTATTATTCGTCCTACCTAAATCTCAAATTCAGTTACACTGCAGTTTCTGACGCCGAAAGCAGCATACTCTTCATTAGTCATATTTTCGAAATAGGATTTTACCACTCGCGCTATTCCATTATGAGCCACCAGAATATAGACCTTATCGTCCTTTTTAATATCATCCAAAAGATTGTATATTCGCTGTGCTACCCGTAGCATCGATTCGCCGCCCTCATAATCTATGACGAACTGCGTCTTTGCCTCCTGAAAAGCCTTTGCACTTCTAGGCGAAGTACCTTCCCATTTTCCGAAATTCTGCTCCATCAGCCTCTGCTCAGCCCTAGCAGGAATATTAGTCATCTCCGAGATATGCAGCGCAGTATCTCTTGCACGCGACAATGGAGAGTATAAAATTTCATCCGCCTGTATCTCCTGCTCCAGAATGATTTTTCCAGTCTCTATAGCCTGCTCGTGGCCCTTCTCCGTAAGCGGAGCGTCTGTACTTCCACATATTTTATCCGCCACATTCCACTCGCTTTGGCCATGTCTGACAAAATATATTTTTTTCAATCCGTTTCCCTCTTCCATTTACATGTACATCGATGCCTCTGCACTTTTTTCAAAAGCCTCGATACTATCATATCCATATAGTCTTGCCGTATTGGCAATAGTCTCTTTTGCAATATTAATATTATTCTTTACACACTCAAGTACATATCCTGCATAGAGCTGCAGCATCTTGTCCGAATATGTACTTATCTCACCACGCAGATAGGTTTCATAGGAAGTATTATTATAATTATCTTCAGAAGTATGAAAGCTTCGCGCATTGTTGGCAAGCCCTGGATACTCCTCACCAAATTCATCTGTCATACTCATCTGCACTGCTACTATCTGCTCGATAACAGCCTTCTTCTGCTCAGATATTTCTGGAAAATATGCTTTTAATTCCTCGTATTTCTCAGGCGCTGTACTCTCCATCATTCGTCCGTATTTTTCTGTGATAAGGTTGTGTCCCTGTTCGTATTCTCTTGTAAAATCATACATATACTGCAGCAGCATCTGCTTGTTCCAGGTGAGGTACTGACTTTCTCGCATAATAGAGAACACTGGCCAGTCATTCTGGCAGGACGCCCTGCCGCCTTCATTTTTGACCTTATCAAAAGCAGCAAACTCCAGCTTGGCTATTTTCTTTACGAGTTCTTCTTTATCACAATCTACTATCCCCGCCTTAAACATTAGTTCACCAGTATGATGTCCCAAATACGAATCCGTATCACTGATATCGCCAGTATCATACATTAGTGCAGATAAAAATGCGCCCACCTCTTCAGCAGCAGTCGCCACATCATTTATCTGCTCACCTATTCTATACATGCTAGTCACTTTTTCCAGCAAACCAATGAGTGCATCGCCGCCTTCCAAACGCATAGTACTCTTCTTTAGCCATTTATCATGAGGCGCATACACATTCACAAAATGATGGTACAGCTTCATCGCATTTACGCAAAATTCATTCAACATCAGCTGAGAGGTAAAGTCATCCTCCCGCTCTGCCATTCGCATAAAATTGTACTGACCTGTCTGCGAGAAAAGCGCCACATCGCTTGCGAGCTTCACAAGCCTTACTTGCTGTGGATAGCCCTTTAATAGTCGCTCTCTCATATCCAGAAATCTGCTGTGTTCGCCCATGAATATATGTCCATTCGTGCAAACAGCAAGCTCATATTCATCTACTTGGGCAAAATCGACCTCTTCATATATGTCTGTACCTAAATGCTTTATATAAAAATCAGAAGTCTTAATGACGCCTCTTCTGCCCTGTCCCATAGCAGTCTCGAATCGCTTATAGCCTAAATACTCCTGTGGCAGCTTCAGATATGCTTCCTGCAGCCTTTCACCTATTTTTTCATATACATCATCATCAAGCCAGATGCAGAAGCCTGGGCCAAAATCATGATCAGCAGACACTGCATCATCAAAGCCATAACAATCTGAACCCTCACCCACGAGACCAACGGTCATAGTATCTGCATAATCCGCAAATTCTGCCTGTATCATAGGCAGTCCATACTCTTCAAAGTACTTTTTAGAAAGCTCCATACCAGTAAAAGTCTGACTATATTTGCTGCTGCTTTCACACATAAGCACGCTTTCCCTAAGGCGCTCATACTGACTGTTTCTGCCAATCGTTTTTTCAACTATTTCCATTGCCTCAGTAAATAGGGTCTTTGCCATATTCACCTTGCCCCACTCATAATAGCAGGTAGCCATCGCCGAGAGAGCAGCACAGTAGTGCGGATCCTTAAAGTTGCGAGCTTTGAAACGCGTTATCGCTTCCTTTGCATAAGCATAAGCAACATCATAATTTTTAGATAAAAGCAATGTATTTGCAAGATTCGCATACGTGACTGCTATCTCAAATCTTTCTCCACGCTCCTCCACTATATTGAGCGCAGCCAACAGCAGTTCCTCTGCTTTTTGATAGTCTGAAAACTCCTGATATAAAAGGCTCTGGTTGTTAAAAAGTCCAGCAATGCACATATCATTAGCACTTAGCCGATTATCCGCTATTGCCGCGGCATATATTTTTTCTGTCCGCTCATAATATTCCTTCGCCAGCTCTAATTCACCTATAGACCGATAACCATTAGCTATATTCAGCATAGTCGTAGCATAGTCAAGTGTCCCCTGCGCCTTCATATCCTCCAGCAGCTTCTCTACATTTCCGAATACTCCGAGCAGCTTATCCTTCTCTGAAGTCTGCCTGTAGTAGCCTATGAGCTCATTATACAATTTCAAACTGATATCAGTATCCTGCTCCTTTTTTGCCTCCTCAAGAGTCCCTAGCATATAGGCCTCGGCCTCCTGCGGAGCAGTTTCAAATAGGTAATCAATTTTCGCAAAAATATCTTTATCCACAGAATATCACCTCGTTATTCTTTGTGTTTCAAATACTTGTAAGTATAGTGGCAAAAAGGATTGATTGACTAATTTCGCCAAATGTGTTTTAGTACGATTTACTTAGTACCCAAGCGATGCCAAAAACGCCTCGCAGCCTTCAACCACATCTCTATAGGTCGCCTCAAAATCCCCCGTATACCAGGGATCAGCCACATCGTCGCCCTTTCCCGCAAAGGTCAGCATTTTATATATCTTTCCCTCAGGATCACCGCCAGCTATACGATTCATATTTCTAATATTAGCACTATCCATTCCAATTAGGAAATCATATTTATCATAATCCGCCGCCGTCATCTGAACGGCCCTGTGAGGCACCACTCGTATCCCCACCTGTCTCAGCTTTCCAACAGTCCCATAATGCGGCCCATTGCCTATCTCCTCGCGGCTCGTTGCCGCAGACTCAATATAAAACTCATTTTCAATTTTTCTCTCCTCAACCATATACTGCAGCACCGACTGCGCCATAGTCGAGCGGCAGATATTGCCGTGGCAGATGAAAAGAACCTTAATCATAAAAAATATCCTCCTAAAATGCCGTGTTTTGCCGTGTTTTGCGCACTTTTTAAGACTTCA
>DCGY01000049.1:0-17861 GCA_002314715.1 Lachnospiraceae bacterium UBA1766
TTGTGCTGTACTACCATAATTTTTTCCTCCTTGAATTAAAAAGTCTCATCCTTGAGACTAGTTTGTTTGGTTGACTATCTCCTGACTGGTTCGCACATTCCATTCATTTGATAGCTGTAATATAACATTACTCCACTGTGCGGATGGAATATTGTTACTAAGTTTCTTAAGTAAATTGTATTTGTTTTACTTGTATAGTATATCGGATTGCTCCGGGAATACTTTATAGGGAAATCAAATATTTTTTTAATTTTTTTGGTCCATAAATCGCGAGGTATTTAAATTCACCCCGCTCATATTGCGATAATAGTCATATGCCGCCTTGGATCCTACTCGTCCGGACTTCAGTTTCGCCCTCTCCCCGGTAAAATACTTCTCGATTAACGCCTTATTCCGGCTTTCCTGGGCTTGGATTGTAGTACTCATTTCTGTGATTTGTCCTATCTTATCCTGAAGCTTATGGATTTGTTCTGCATACTTTTCCTTATTTTCCTGCAATTCTTTGGTAATTCTGGCATACAATGCTTCAAATCCATCATCCAGCTTTTCCAATTCAGTAATCAGTTCATCCTTTTTCGCAAGAGCCTCATCAAAAGATTCCATATTGGGCGTACCGCTAAATGCTTGCTCCTGGACCTTATTGTACTCTTGAATTCGCTCCAGTACCGCTAACTTCTTATCCAGGCTCACGGATAATATTTCCAAGCTATTCTCCATAGACTACACCCCCGGATTCTTGGCCAGGCGCATAACTTCCTTCCAGGTATCCCGCATAGAATGAAGATGCTCATTGACTTCTTTCAGAATCTCATTGTCCTTCTTCATATTTGCCTCAACTAACCTTTGAGACAAATATACATAGACACGCTCAAAATCTTCTGCCACAGGATACTTCATATCCAAAGTCTGGCGCAGATAATCAATGATACGCTCCACTTTCATAATATTGTTATGAGCCTTCTGAATGTCTTTAACCTCAATTGCTGTCTGTGCAATGTTGCAGAAACGAATTGCACCATCATAAAGCATTAACGTCAATTCTCCGGGAGATGCTGTCAAAATTTTATTATTATTGTATTGTGCATAAGGGTTTGGCATTGCCATTATTTATCAACCTCCGAGCAGACCACTGATAGCATTTGCATTACTCTGCATCTTTGCCATAGCCGTTTCCATCTTGGAGAACTTGCTATACCAGCTGTCTTCATAATCATTTAGTTTTTCTTCCATCTCACTAATCTTTGTATTGTAATCATTATAATCAGAAGTCATCTTCTTATCATCATAGAAATTACCATAACTACGATATCCGTCAACGGATTTTGATAAGCTACTCATCTTATCGTAAAGATTTTGCGAAAGTTTTGTAAAGAAGGAAATAACCGTGCTTGGATCACTGGAAATCATAGATTTCAACTTATCCGCATTACCGGAAGTATCACCATCATCCGGATCTCCGTCAATATGAAATGCATGTTTTTCGTTATCTGCAGCATTAAAATAGCTCAAATAATCAATTCCAAAGGAATTCAAATACATGGTCTTTCCGTTTACTTCTATTCCGGAGGACATCACCTCTCGGATGGTACTGCTAATCGAATTGATGGTAGAGTCTTTACGCAAAGCAGAATCCTTTAGCTTTGTTTCCCACTCCTCCACTTCGCGGTCGCTCATAGCGTCCTTTTCGTCCGAGGTCAACGGATCGAGTTTGGGATCCTCCGTATTATACAATTTATCCATTTCATTTATGATAGAGTTATACTCCTTGATGAAGTTTTTAATCATATCATAAATGCCGTCTGTATCATCCTGGGTGGTAATAGTAACGGTCTCGCCTTCTTTCGTTTCACTGAGGGCAGTAAATGTCAAACCATTAATCTCAAAAACATTCGTGTTGTTTTTGAAGGACGCTCCATTCAAAATAATCTCTGCATCCTGTCCGGAAACCTTGGTCGCACCGGTAGCAGTTTCACTACTACTATCCGCCAAAGCTGCTGCCGCATATTTTGCCTTGGCCACAAAGGTATCTGCTACTTCATCCTGAAGTTTCTGGGTTGCGGTAGCTGTGTAAACAGTTTTTCCATCCACCTCACTAGCTTCAATCGTAACATACTGATCAGCTCCCGCAAAAGCATCCATGTCAGCCTGTGCCTTTTCAATAGCCTCCTGTTTCGAAACCAGAGTATTTGCATCAGTCTGTTCTGTCTTAAGGGTTTCTAATTCCTTTTGTAAATCCTTTAGGCTTTCCTGTGCTGCCTTTTTGTCTTCCGGAGTTGCATACTCATCCTTCTTAATTTCAGCTTCTAAGTCTGCAATCGCTTTCTCTTTTTCTTCCACCAGTGTTTTATATTCATCAACACTCTTCAAAGGAGATTCGGCATATTTCTCATTGATTTCCGTAATCTTCTTCTCTGCTTCGGTTTTGGTATCCATAAGAGATGTATATTTCTTCTGATATGCGGCCACACGATTATTGATTTCATCTGTAATCAAGGTACTCATATTTGCCATAATATCATCATCCGAGCTGGTACCATCCAAATAAGCAGCTAATTTCTCATACTGTGTTTTGGTTGCTTTATCCTGTGCAAGGCTTACTTGCAAGCCCATCTTACTCAAAGCATTCGCACCATTTGCATCTGTCGCAGTGATACTAAAATCATTGCTGACGCCGGATTCCTTGGAACTAATAAAGAATCGCTGTGTCTTTGCATCGAAGCTGGCATTTAATCCTGCTTCTTTAATCTTTGTCAACACATCAGAAATCGTACTATCTTTGGTAACCTTAATATCAACAGTAGTTTTACCCGCAGTTACAGCGAAGCTACCCTCGCCATTGCCATCAAAGGTCACTCCTAAGTCTTCTAATTTGGTCAAAGCCGTATAATTCTGCTCACCATCTCCAAGCTGTGCTCCGGTTAAGTAGCCGGTTTTTGCAAGCTGCTTTACTTCCAATGATTGTACACCATTTACTGCATTCTCACCGGTAATAACGCTAACCGCTGCCGAATTGGAGACCTTAGTGGTCTTCTTGGCATACGATGTAGAAAAACGCATGTTACTGACATACTTTGACTGTAAATTCTTTAATTTTGTATTTAAACTTTTCCAAGCGTCCTGTTTGTAGTTTAAAGACAGCTGTTTTTTCTTTACCGTATCAACTCTTGACTTTCGAACCTCTACCAACTGTTGAACAATGCTATCTGTATCCATACCGGACATCAATCCGGATAATTTCGTTCCTGCCATATATGCCTCCTTACTCTTTCACCGGGACATCCGTTTCCCTGCATAATACTTTATCGTTTCTCGTCTACCAGAATTCCTGCCATCTCCCAAGCCTTGGCAATCATATCCAGTGTTTTCTCAGGCGGTAATTCCTTGATGACTTCCTTGGTGTCCTTGTCTACAATCTTGATAGTAACACGGTTGGTACCCTCATGAATACCGTAAATCGCTTCGGAATTTGCCATCTTCTTGTTGATGCTCTCCACTGCCTTCTTAATCTTCTCCGGCTCTGCTTTTTGCTCCTGCTGATTCAGAAGCTGCTGGCCTTCCTGATTTGCTTCGCCCTTATTCTGTGCATTCTCTACCACCTTAGTGGTCATGTCTACCTGCTCGGCAGCCTTTTGTGTATTTGCACTTTCTACGTTTACCTTCTCCGGTGCAGTGCTCATAGTCGCCTTGGGTGCTGCGGTCTGTGCCTGTGCGGTTATAATTGTTGAAATTGGTTCGATTGCCATTCTTACACCTCCATTGTGTGCTGCGGGATGCCTCTTCCGTGAGTGCTCCGTTGTGTTCTGTTGCCTATCTGCATCTGTGCAGATTATTTTTCTAGTCTTTGTATCGACTATTATACCGGAAAAGTTTATAGGGAAGCGAAATATTTTTCGCTTCCCTAGTCATTTTTCGATCAAGCCAATTAACCCAGTAAATTCTTCAGTGCTGCCAAACCTTCCACGCTACCTGCGTCCTTGTTTGCTTCCTGAATCTGGATATATACTTCCTTGCGGTATACGGGAACCTCCTTGGGTGCGGAGATACCGATTTTTACCTGCTCACCTTTGATTTCCAGTACGGTGATTTCGATGTTATTGTTGATGACGATTGCTTCGTTCTTCTTTCTGGATAATGCTAACATATTACTCACCATCCTTTCTGGACTTTAAGATCTCGTAAATCGGGAACTTCACAGGGAACTTGTCGGTGTCTACGATGACCTGGCAAGCCTTGCGTTCCTCTACGTTGATGACGAAAGGTCCCTGCAGGTTGACACTCATCTTGGTGAGATCGGAAGGGATGGTAGCGGATACCAATACCAGGAGATTGCTCTCGTCGATCTTTCCCAGGGACTTTAAGAGTTCATCCTCTACCTGAGGATCGTAGTCGGGCTTTACGATGAGGGGATCCATGACGGGCATTGCGAAGCCGGGCTCCTCGATGGACTGAAGGAAACGGATGCCTGCATCCTTGCCTTCCTCGTCGTCATGCAATAAGGTAAAGTGCTTTAAATCCGGGAAACCGATAATACCGCTTTCAAAGGTGATAATCTTGTCTTCCGTAATATCAATTGCGCCAAATACTCTGGTGTTAATAATCATAGCTTTGCTCTCCTTTTCGTTTTTATACATAATTGAGAAGTGTAGCCTGCATAATCTTACCGGTGGCCATCAGTGCCGCCTCATAGGTCAGCTCCGCACTGTTTAACTGGATGGCTACTTCCGTAATATCTACATCCTCATTTTCGCTCTTAAGGGTTTCAAAGGTGGTCTTCTGGTTCTGCATACGGTTCTTTACCAGCTCCAGCTTGCTGCTTCTGGTACCGCAGTTGGTAATGGAAAGGTTGGCATCATCCAGATACCCTTGAAGGGTGGTAATATTTTTTTCAAACAGCTTCTGGGTCTTGTCCTTGGCTAAGGTAAAGGCCTTATTGGCTGCGTCCAACTGGGTTTGCAGCAATTGCTTGTCTGCATCTGTGGAAGCCAGCTTTAATTGGGACTCCAGGGTGTTTACGATTTCTTCGATGTTGTTTACATCCTCCAATGCCACCACCATATCCTCTACGCTTCGACCGATGCCGTGCTGGAAGCACTCGTCGGCGGTAGAATTGACACGGATGGTCTGATTGAAGCCGATGTCGTATTCGATTACCTGGCCCTTGGCCGTATCGGTAAGGTAATCCATGTTGTATTCAATGGGCTTGGTTGGATCCGTACTGTCCGTACAAGCGAAATAATGCTCGGGACGAAGGTCTCCGCTTTGCCACTCTTTCTTGGAATAGGTAATGCGAATCTCGGACTCGTCTGCCATGGTGGCAGCATCGTCCTTTAGGTTCATAATCTCGGTATGAATGTTCTTACCCATAAGAAGCTCACCGGTTTCGGGGATAAAAATCAGGCCGTTATCCTGGCTCTGGATTGCCTGATAGGGATTCACTGCGCCGTTGATACTCATGGTAGTCGCCAGCTTGGTGGTTCCGCCGTAATTGATCATCAAATCCGAACCATCGTCGCAATTGCTGTAGGCCAGCTGGATTCGATAGCAGTCTACGGAATCGATGGTATTCTCATTGACACCGGTATAAGCAGAATAATTGCCTGCGGTAATATTCAATAAAGCGCCGGTATTTACCTTAGTTACCTGATCCACGTCTGAGCTGTGAAGCTGCTGGGTAATCTGATACTGGGCCTTGGTTTCCTCTGTAAAGCTTAAGGATCTGTCGGTACGGTATCCGGCGAATACATATCTGCCTGCATAGTCTGCATTGGCGGTACTGTACACTTCGCCGGAAAGTGCCTTTAACTGCTCTAAGATAATCTGACGGTCCTTACTGGTCAGATCTCCGTTGGAGCCCTTGGTAACCTGGCTGATCATATTGGTCAGTACCTCGGTATGATTCTTCAGAGCATCCTCAGTAATATTTAACCAGCTCTCTGCATCCGGGATATTCTTGGAATAGTACTGGCTGACCTCGGTTACATTGCTTCGAAGTCGAAGGGCTCGGATGGCTACAACCGGGTCATCGGACGGTCTGCTGATTTTCTTCTGGGTAGACATCTGGGTACTCAAGGTGTCCTGATATACTTTATTCGTATTGATATTCGCCAGGTTATTGCGTTGCATGATTTTGTTTGTAATTCTCATAGCGTTCACTCTTATCCTTTACATTCCCTGTGGCGATATCCTTTCACCGATCAAAAGACCCCTCCGTGGATCTTTGGACTATACTCCTGTTTCAAGTATCAGTCTATCATATATTTCGGTCAAAATCTGAATCATTTTAGAGGCAAGGTTATATCCGTTCTGATATTTTACCAAATTTACCGCTTCTTCGTCCTCATCGACGCCGGAAATGGATAATCTCTGGTTCTGAATGGTCTCGGAAATATTGCTGCTGTTCTGATAAAGGGAGTTTGCTCTGGAGGCATTCAATGCCACATCGGACAAAATTCCCTGCAAAAATTCGGAAGCGCTTGCTCCTCGGAAATTCATTTTGGTCTTGTCATTTACCATGTCACGAAGTTCCTTTAAAAGGTCTCCCTGATCCGGTCCGTCACCCTCCTGGAAGCGGTTTGCCAATCTGCCGGCATCCAAATCCAATGCCTTCAGAATCTGTACATTGCCTGCGGTCAGCCGATAGTAGCTGTCACTGGTCACATCTACCACCATGCTCTTGCCGGTGGACAGATAGGTGTTGTAATCAAAGGTATCGTAACGGTAATCATCCTTAAATTCCATCTGTTCGGTGGCCATGTCATCCTTGCCGGTAAAAAGCAGGGTGCCTTTTTGGCCCACATCGGAATATCCGGACTTTAACACGTCGTTAAACTTCTGGGAGAAGGTACGAAGCCACTCATTCATCTGACGCATATAATAGGGAATTCCCTGATAGTTTACATCCTTACCTATGGTGGCATCTCTGCCCTTTAGGTTGGAAGGAAGTCTGCTGTCATTTCTGGTACTGTCGGAGAGGGTAAATGTATACTCTACGATTTCCTGTCCGGCGGTATCATAGCTCTTCTCATAGCTCCAGCTGTCGAAGTAGAAAAGCTGATTATTGAGGTTAATAATGCCTCCCTGGTCGGTCAGGTTCAGCTTATTCAAATCCTTCAGGTAATCGGCGGTGACCTGGATGGTTACGGTTTCCCGTACGTTGTCTGCCGCCATGCCGGTACCGGAAATCTTGCCGTAGAAATTCTCTCCGTTATTACCGTCACGCATCTCGATCAGGCCCTTTAGGGTACCGCCAAGATAGGTGTTGTACATATTGAATTTTTCACCGCTATCCGTCCAATAAATATCGTATAAACCGTCTACATCGGTCTGATTGACCTTTTCGTAATCCTTGCGGGCATGAACCTCCAGGCCATTGTAGGCGCTGCCGTCTACCAGGATTTCTCCGCCTGCAATACGTACCAGGCAGCGATTTGCTCCGGTGACACGCTCGGGCTGATTGGGGTCTACGATAGGGGTTTCCGTTACTTCTACGGTTACCAGCTCGGACAGCTGGTCAATAATCAAATCTCTTCTGTCACGAAGCTCATTGGCCGAAATGCCGGTCAATTCAATGGTATTGATCTGGTTGTTCAAAGTAGCAATTTCACTTGCCAAAGAATTTAACTGATCTACCTTGGTCTTCAATTCCAGGTTCAAATCCTTCTGTAAGACTTCCATATTGCCTGCCAGTCCGTTAAAATACTCGGTCAGTGCACCGGCATAGCCCACGAACTGGGTCTTGGCGGTAACGGAACTGGGAGTCTTTAGAAGCTCCTCCATACCGTTAATCATCAACTGATCAAAGACAGTCTGGAATCCGGCCTTGGAACCATCATCATCAAAGTAGGTCTCGATCTGCTTCATGTAGTACTGCTTCATGTCGTATTCGCCCACAGTGGCATTGTTGTTCCAGTATTTGGTGTCATAGAACTGATCTCTCACGCGTTCTACCGCCAGTGTTTCCACACCGGCGCCGGCACAACCGTACTGCTGGAATACGCGGATGGGGCTGCTGGCCTGCTGGCTTACCTGCTGGCGGCTGTAGCCATCCGTCTGAACATTGGAAATATTGTTGGAGGTAGTGTTCAAAGCGGCATTGCTTGCAAGCAAACCTGTATAAGCAATATTTAATCCAAAAAACTGTGATGCCATCTTTTACCCTCCTTTTCTTTAACTGAATAATGTAGAAATCATATGGCTGAGCATTTCGCTTACGGCGTTGATATAACGACTGGAAGCGTTGTATGCGTTCTGTAGCTTAATCATATTGGCCAGCTCTTCGTCCGAAGATACGCCGATGACCTGTTCTCTGGCATTCTGGGTATATTCCACGGTGTCCTGCTGGGTCTGGTAAACGCTCTGGAATACGTAACCGCTGTTGGCTACCTGGCTTACCAAATCGGAATAATATTCAATAAAATTGGTTCGTTTCTGTACCTTGGGATTCAGGGTGTATGCCTCCTCGGAGAAAGCATCCTGAAGCTTCTGTACGGTTTCTTTATCGTAGCTGCCGTCCTCTAAACGGAAGCCCAGCATACCGGGTTTCTGCATAATATCCTGATTGATAACGATACTGCCTACGGTATAAAGGCTGTCCCGATCGGTTGCGCTTTCTTCAACATATACCCAGTAATCGCCATAATTGCCGTACTCATCGGTAGCGGTAATCTGCTTGAAACCATCTTTTGCAGAGGTCTTGCTGAACATCTGCACCGGCTTGCCTTCGTCATCCCGAAGATATCCGCCAATCTGGCCCTCACAATAACGGGCATTTTCCAAAACGGTTCCATCACTCAAGGTAAGGTTGCCCTGCTTTACGCCGGCGCCCTCTGCCAAAATAGAATTGATGGAAGTAGTAACGCCGTGAATCAGCTGGTCAAATTCTGCCTGAATATTCATGATAACGGACTGCTCCACAGCGGAATAGTCGGTTGTAATATCAGTATAATTGGCACGATGGTCGCCTCTTGCCAAAAGCATTGCTTTTACGCCACCTACATCGCTGTCCAGCTCGGTGGAAATGGTTCTGGACAAATCAAAAACCAATGCGCCTTCTGTGCTGTAATTTCTGTGGCCGAATTCGTCCTCGGTATAATGCGCATTCTGTGGCCAGAAGGGGGTGTAGAAGCCGGTTACTTCATCCTGCTTCAACCCAATTTCATAGCACATACTTCCTTTTACGAAGTCGGTACCTTCTATTTTTACGGAAACGTTTCCTGTAATTTCCTCGGTCCATGAGAGATTTACCAGCTGGGACAATTCATCCAACAGCATATTTCTGGTATCTCTGTAATCATTTGCTTTTTCAATTCCACCGCTTTCGATGGAACGAATCTTATCATTCAACTCTAAAATCTGTTTGCCGTAGTCATTTACCTTATCAATCTGCTGCTTTATCTGGGCATTCAAATTGTCCTGATAATTGGACAGGCCCTCGTAAACCTCGTTGGCACGCTCTACAAACTCTGCACATCTTTGTACCAAAAGGCCCTGTGTTACGGAGCTGGCAGGATCCTTGGCCAGTTCCTGGATAGAAGTCCAAAGGTCGCTGACATTGGTCTGGAACGCTTCGCCGGAGAGTTCACCCAATAAGGATTCGGTCTCACTCATAACATTGGTAGAGACTTCATAGAACATACAACGACCGGATTCCTCACGGTAGGTTTTGTCCAGGAAATAATCTCTGATTTGTTTTACACGGGAATAAGTTGTTCCGAGACCTACCTGCTGGTAAGATACGGCAGAGGCGGTTTTTGACAGGGTTACGTAGTTCTTCTCAGACTGCTGTGCCTGCTGTCTGGTGTAGCCTACGGTATCCACATTAGATAAATTATGCGCTGTGGTGTTCAGCGCATTTTGACTGGTTTGTAAACCGGATGTTCCTATATATAAACTTCCCATCAACGACATAATATATCACCTCAACATTCCACAAGGGGAGGCTACTGCTTCGCGTCAAAGCCTCCGGCACTTACGCCCATGGTATTCCCGGTATTGTAAGCACCTCTGTTATAATTCGCTGTCTCAGGAGCAGATTTCATGGACTGTAACAAATTCATTTCATAAGTCACCATTTCCAGACAATTGTCCAAAAGTTCCTTATTCTGCTCATTGACACGCTTCAGCTCTCTGACGGATACCTGGAGACGGTCGTAAGCAGTCGCAAGTGCTTTCTGCTCACTGGGTCTGGAAGCCAGCATCTCGATCAGATCGGTAAGCTTCAGTGTTTTAACATCCTTGTTTAACACATTGGCAACATCAGCTGTTACTTCTGCCCGCTTCTTTTCAAGCGAAGTAACTCTGTTTACAGCCGTCTGCTCTTCATCCGTGACCTGCTGTAAACGTTCCAAATCACCGCTTACGATAATCGGTGTCTTTTTTTGAGATAACCCAAGTAGCCCCTCATATTCACTGCATTCTTTTTCCAGTACATCTATCAGGTTTTCCATTAAACTTGCCACTTAGATTACCTCATTTCCTCATACTTCTTTAAAAGTTTTTCTGCAAAGCTTTCTGCACTTACTTCGTAGGTGCCGCTCTGAATCTTTGCCTTAATGGGTGCGGTAACATCCTCACGAATGTCTGCACTGCCGGCAATTGCAGCCTTTGCAGTCTGGATATCCTTGCCAAAGCTACTAATCTGTAACTGGTCGCTGGAATATGCCTTCTGAGCCTTCTGCGCACGATTTACTTTCTGTGACTGGTAAACCTGCTGAATCTGGTTATACGCTTCAATACGCATTTCGACTCCTCCTTTCTTGGCCATACTTTTGTGTTCATATTCTTTATCGGCATGGTCCGAAAAAACTTTAGAGCATATTTTGAAATTCCAAAAAGCATTCTCTATTTCAAGCAAAAAACCGGAGAAATCTCTGTTTTACTGAGTTTCATCCGGTTTTAACCACATTCCTTCTGTTACGTAAAATAATTTTTCCGGCTGTTCTTCGGCCAAAAGTTTACGAATGACTTCCAGTACACGGGGACCATGATTGGGGTTACATTCTGCGATACAGCCGATTTTTCCCTCCTGTACCAAATCCTGTGCCACCCGGCTGACTCCGTCAAAAGCAAGAATCAGAATCTCACCCTCCAATAAATTGGTGCCTGCCACCTTTCCCGCTTCCTCAATGGCCAGAATGGCTCCTCTGGCCTCGTTATCGTTTTCGCAGTATACCACATTAATCTCCTCGTGTTCATCCAAAAGATTGGCCATAACTTCCTTTCCCTTGGTCTGAGTGAAATCTCCGCTAACCTGTGCCACCAGGTCCCAGCCGTACTGCTCCACCGCAGCATCCAGAGCCTTCGTACGTCCAATCTGGGCAGAAGCACCCAAAGTACCCTGTATGTCGGCGATGTGTACCTGGCTGTCTTCGATTTCGTTGGCATCCAGATAATCCCTCAGCCAATCCACCACACGATTTCCTTCTGAAACAAAATCAGAACCAATCCAACAGGTAAACAGTGATTCATCCTGTACATCCACCATGCGATCGATTACGATGACCGGTATGCCCGCGTCCTTCGCTTCTCGAAGCACCGTGTCCCAACCGGTTTCGGTAACCGGTGCCAGGACGATAAAATCTACTTCCTTTTGGATAAAGGTTCTGATTGCCATAATCTGGTTGGCCTGCTTCTGCTGACCATCCTCAATAATCAATTCAAATCCGTTTTCTCTGCAGAGGCTTTTCTTGATAGACTCTGTATTGGCATTTCTCCAATCAGACTCCGCACCAAGCTGTGAAAAGCCCACTACGATATATTCGTCCTTGTTTGACTGGGTTGTATCATCCTTTTCCTGCTTCCCATTTTTCCCGCAGGCGGTGAAACACAACAGGCATATCATACAAATCAGAATATATCTTATTTTCATCTATGACCTCACTTTTTGTTTCGGCATTCCGCTCTTTATTCGTGGAAATAAGCCATAATTCTGTCAAGCTCCAATGCCATTTCATTCATCTGTTCGCAGTAATCGCTAACCTTCTGAATTTCCAACAGCATATCTCCTACATGATGGGTTACCTCTTCGTTGCTGGCGGTATTTTGCTGACTGAATGCACTTAAGCCCTGAACATTGTCGATTACATTCTCCTTGTACTCGGTCAGGTTCTCTGTCTTATTGGCAATTTCAGCGATTTCACGAGCGGAATTATCGATATTTGCACTCAATTCCTGATACTTCTTCTGGGTCTTGAGAATGCTCTCCTGTTCCTTAACAATTAAGGAATTCACATCGCCGATACGTTTTACGGAAGTCTTGGACATATCGGTAATATGCTTTGCAATACGCTTAATCATTTCAGCACCTTCCGCACTCTGATCGGAAAGGTTACGAATCTCTTCTGCCACAACCGCAAATCCACGGCCCTGATCTCCTGCCTTCGCTGCCTCGATGGAAGCGTTCAAAGAAAGGAGCTTTGTCTGTTCGGAAATATTTAAAATCAACTCCACGGCCTGACCAATCTCTGCAATGGAATCATTGGTCTGACTAATCTGCTTGGAGATATCCTCAACTGCGGAAACTGTCTTTTCACTGTTGCGGAGAATACCCTCCATGTTGGCCATGGCCTCTTCATTGGACTTCAAGACAGTCTGGGTATCATCTCCCAGCTTTTCTACATTTGCATCGATATCGTTTACAACGTTACCGATTTCAATCATCTGGCTGTTGATGTCCTGTACATTCAAGTCCATAGAAGCGGCTGCATTACTAAGCTCCTCCATGGTACTGTTAATCTGCTCTGCGATTGTCGTATTGTTACGGCTAAGGTCTGTTACCTGGTGAATGCCACCGATTAATTCGTTGGAGGTATTCTTTACGTGATTGATGGTATCTCTCAGGTTCTTCTGCATGAAAGAGGTGGAATCCGTCAAAATACCAAACTCCCGGATCAGAGACTTCTTGGATTCTCTGACAGCAATATTACCTTTTGCCAGTTCATCCACGTCATGTCCCACCTTGCGGAAGGTCTCTGCAATCTTCTTGCCTGCGAAGTAACAAACTGCAGCAAACACTCCAAATAATAAAATAGCAACAATAATAAGACTGATGGTAAAGGACTTCACAGCCTTTTCGTAATCCGTTTTGGGCTGTGCAGCAAAAGCGATACAATTCACCTTGCCATCCCGATAAATCGGCATATAATAACCGAAATATTCCTTGCCTTCAATGGTAACGGTATCGTCATAGAAACCATCTCCGATTTCCTCCACGGATTTCTCCATTTCGATTTCACGGATTCGGTAATCATTCTCGTTCTTGATGGAGGTGGTACATGGAATACCCTCCATGATAATCGCCATCTCAATGTCCATATCCTTTAAGCTGTCCAAATATTCATAATAGTTGGAAGCATTCATGGCGGTAATGTTATTCTGGTCACAATAACCGGTCAGGTTGCTGGTAACCACATACAGTGTTTCCTCTACGCTCTTCTTCAGATTGTTCTTGGTAAGAACCAGAGAGGAAGTACCGATAATCAGAATTGTCACAAAAATCGGCAGCATTGCCATGGCCATCAGCAAAACGAAAACGCTGAACGTAAAATGCTTCCCGGATTTAATACTTTCTTCCCGGCTCAAATCCATTTCCTTCTTTGCAGTAGCCTTCGCCTTCTTCAGCACTTTCTTTATTTTGGAAAAAAGCATCTTGAAAAATGTACCGATTCCGCCTGCACCCTTCTTGGCACCCTTTCCTATTTTACCTAAAACATTTTTAACTCCATTGGATGATTCTTTTTTCATATTCTGTATCCCCCATTACGAGTAAACATAATCCTTCTTCGCCCATCAAAGTGAAGAACGGACCACCTATATTATATCATAGGCAGTCCGTTTCTTCAAATATATTTCTTTTCATTTAGGGGCGAAAATAGTTATTTTTTGCGCATTTTAAGACTTTATTGTCTTTTTCTTGCGCGCCATTACAATACTCTGAATTACCAGGAACAGACAGAGCATGGAAGCAATGGTAATACCGGTCCACCAAGCCTGATCCAGACCTGCGGAGGATACGATATTCTGAATGGTACTTAAGGAAAGAACACCGAAGAAAGTACCGATAATATTACCTACACCACCGGTCAGCATGGTGCCACCGATGATGGAAGAAGCAATTGCGTTCATTTCCATACCGCTTGCATGAGAAGGGGATCCGGAACCGACATGTAAGAAGTATACATATCCGCCGATACCTGCCAGCAAACCGCAAAGCACATGAGAGATAAACTTGGTTCTGCGTACATTGATACCAAGCATCAATGCACTCTGGCTGTTACCGCCCACTGCATAGAAATTACGGCCAAGCTTGGTCCACTTCAATACCACGAAGAGAAGGATAACGGCTAAAAGGGCTACAATCACACCGATTTCCACATATGCATCAATGTAAATACCACGCTTATTTACGGAACCAAGTCCGGGTACCACAATTCGGGTATCCTTTAAAGCTACGAAGGTTTCGTTTTCTACATTGAAAGGATTGGTATGTACAATGGTGGTTAAGCCTCTGGCAAAGAACATACCTGCCAAGGTAACGATAAAGGGCTGTACATCCAAATAGGCTACCAGCAAGCCCTGAACCACACCGAATGCCAAACCGATTCCAAGGGCAATCAGAACAGAGCCGAAAATACTGCCACCCTTATAATCCAGATAAACCGCACAGCACATACTTACCAAAGCAGTTACACCACCTACGGAAATATCGATTCCGCCGGTAATCATTACGATACTCATACCGCAGGAAACAATAATCAGCGCTGCGTTCTGGTTCAGAATATTTAAGAAGGTCTGTGCCTTCAGAAATCCCTGTCCCATAAATACAATCGCGCCAATGTACATAAAGAAGAATACGCTGACTGTAATAAGTAACAGCAAGGAGGAGTCTGTCATATTTTTTACTTTTGTGTTCAACGATGTTTTCGCCATACTAAGCAACCTCCTTTACCGGTTTTTCCTTCAGCTTCTTGCCAAGCTGGGAAAGCTTCGCACGAACGGTGGGAGCACTTAATACTACCAGGATAATAACAACGACTGCCTTGTAAGCAGGAAGCGCTGCTGCCTGTACATTGAACTTATACAAGGTTGTGGTCAAAAACTGAATTACGTAAGCACCCAGGATGGAAGCGGGCATGTTGAACTTACCACCGCTTAATGCATTTCCGCCAAGTGCTACCGCCAGAATGGCATCCATTTCAATATCCTTTGCAATTACGGAGTAGTTAATGGTAGAGAAACGGCTGACCTTAATCAAAGCTGCCACTGCTACGCAAAGACCAAGAATGACAAAGGATAAAAACTTAATCATCTGAGGGTTCAAACCATTCAATCTGGAAGAGCTTTCGTTGATACCGACTGCCTGGGTATATAAGCCCAAGGTGGTAAATTTCAACACCAAAGCAATTACGATCATGCAAGCCACCGCAATAAAGAAAGGTGTGGGAATCGGAATACCGGGGATGAATCCACCGAAGTAACCGAAGGAAGGCTCGCTGATGATAGGAAGCTCATTGTTATTGATCCAGGCTGCAATGGAACGACCTGCGGTAAATAAAATCAGGGTCGCAACCATGGGCTGAATCTTAAAGTAAGCAACCAGCACACCGTTAAATGCGCCAAAAATCATTGCCACCAGACAACCAACCAGGAACGCTACAATAATGGGAGCCTGTAAGGTTTCGGGTCTGGAATTGGAACCGCAAAGCACACGAAGCATTACGGAACCGGCAATTGCAATGGCTGCACCTACGGAAATATCCTGTCCGCCGGAAGCTGCCGTTACAAGCGTCATACCAATGGCCAGAATTGCCAGCTCGGAACCATTATCCAAAATGGTAATCAGGTATCCGGAGAGAACCGGATCTCCTAAGTTATTGTAACCAAGTGTGATTTTGAAGAAGCCGGGGTCTGCAATCAGGTTAAAGATTGCAAGAACCAACAGTGCTGCAATCGGGATAACAATCTGTTTTCCTGCCAGCGCAGAAAAGATATTATTTGATTTTTCTTTCATCTTACTGGGCATACCTAGTTCTCACCTCCCGCAATCGTACTCATAATCTTATTCTGAGTCAAATCCTCTCCCGACAATTCGCCAACCACTTTGCGGTCTCTCATGACCACCAGTCGGGAACAGGTACGAAGCATCTCGTCTGTCTCGGAAGAAATAAAGGTTACGCTCATACCTTCGGAAGCAAGCTTTAATACCAACTTCTGAATATCTACCTTGGTACCTACGTCGATACCTCTGGTAGGCTCATCCAAAATCAAATATTCGGGATGGGTCAAAAGCCATCTGCCCAGAATACATTTCTGCTGATTACCACCGGACAAAGACTTAATAGGGGTATCCGCGGAAGCGGTTTTAATATCCAAAAGCTTAATGTACTCATCTGCGAAACGATAAGCCTCTGCTTTTGTAAAGGGCTTAAAGAATCCCTTTAACACCTGTAATGCAAGGATAATATTGTCTCTTACGGACAAATCACCTACGATACCGTCAATCTTACGATCCTCCGGCAAATATGCAATTCCGTTTTTCATTGCATCGATGGGCTTATTGATTTTTACCGTCTTGCCGTTTACCTTAACGGTACCGCCAAGAACTCTGTCCGCACCGAAGATTGCTCTCACGCACTCGCTTCGTCCGGAACCGAGAAGTCCGGTAAATCCGTTTACCTCACCTTTTTTGATATAGAAATCAAAGGGTTTGATACCGGCATCACTCAGTAAGCCTTCTGCCTCAAATACATTTACAGCGCCTTCCTTTTGCTCGAACACTTTTGCTTCGCTCTTGATATCAGACATATCATCGAAGTCCTTGCCCAGCATCTTGGAAACCAGCTGTACACGAGGAAGGTCTTTAATCTCGTACTCTCCTACCAGCTTACCGTCACGAAGAACTGTAATCTTATCACAAACTTCGTATACCTGGTCTAAAAAGTGAGTAACGAAAATGATACCTACACCCTTTGCCTTTAAGTCTCTCATCAGTTTAAATAATTTTGCTACTTCCTGTTCATCCAGTGAAGAAGTAGGTTCATCCAGAATCAGAACCTTACAATCCATATCCACTGCTCTTGCGATTGCTACCATCTGCTGAACTGCGATGGAACAACTACCCAACTGTTTGGTGGGCTCTGCCGGAATATCCAGCGCTTTTAAAATCTTACCGGCATCTTCATTCATCTTTTTCCAGTTCTGATAAATGTCTTTGCTTCTGCCGATGTACATATTTTCCGCTACGGAAAGGTTGGGACACAGGGTAATCTCCTGGTACACTGTACTGATACCAAGGTTCTGTGCTTCTTGGGGCGAATGAATGGTTACAGCCTTATCTTTTCCCTTAATAAAGATCTGTCCCCCGTCTTTATTGTATACTCCGGTCAAAACCTTGATCAGAGTCGATTTTCCGGCACCGTTCTCTCCCATAAGTGCATGAATTTCGCCCTCGCAAAGAGTGAAATCCACACCTGACAATGCACGTACTCCGGGGAAGGTTTTGGATATATTCTTCATTTCCAATACTGCTTTTTCTCTCACCGGTGTATTCTCCTTCTTGATTTTTGACAAAAAAAGCGTGGCTTGCGCTCGAATCGTCGTTTCGCTAAGCCACGCTTAGGTTTACTGATGAATCATTACGATTAGATTCCGTACTTATTTACGTCGTCCTCGGTAATGGTACTTGCATCGAAGCCCTTCTCATCCATGATGATAACCTTCTCAGAAAGTTTCTCACCCTTCTCTAACTTCTTGATGATGTCATCAAGGTAAGAAGCCTGGAAAGGATTACACTGGCCATCGTAGTTCCAGTTCTTTGCAAGGAGTTCCTGAAGAGCCCACTTGTTGCAGTCAAAGCCCATAACGAT
>DCGY01000049.1:17938-87386 GCA_002314715.1 Lachnospiraceae bacterium UBA1766
CAGCACCCTTAGCCATATCATCGTTCTCAGCGTAGATTACGTTGAAATCGGTACCTGCATCGATAACAGACTGTACAATCTGCTGTGCCTTCTCTGCATTCCACTCTGCGGTCTGCTGAGCTACGATCTTCCAACCGTCGGAAGAAACTGCTGCGTCAACTGCTGCGGAACGACCCTTCTGAGCTGCGGTACCCATAGCACCCTGAATGTGGATGATGTTGTACTCGCTAAGGTTCTGAGCCTTTAACCAATCAACTGCGGTGTTACCTTCTTTTGCCATATCAGAAACTACGGAAGCTTCGTAAAGGCTGGAATCAGCATCGATAGTACGGTCGAAAAGGATAACCTTTACACCGTTCTTCTGAGCATCCTTTAATACGTTGTCCCAACCAGCGGTATCAGCTGCAGAAAGGAGTAAGTAATCTACACCGTTCTGGATGAACTGCTGTGCTGCATTGATCTGCTCATCATTCTTAAGGCTGTATGCGAAAGATGCATCATAACCATTTGCCTCGCAGAACATGTTCTTTAAATCGTTTACGTTTGCGGTACGATAACCGGACTCATTCGGGTCGTTGTTGATAATACCAACCTTAATCAAATCAGATTTTCCTGAAGCGCCGGTGCTACCACCACAAGCTGCAAGTCCGAATACCATAGTAGCGGCTAAGAAAGCTGCTAAAACTTTTTTCATCATATTATTTTTCCTCCCATAAATTAAGATGAATGGTTCTTGTAGGTATTATATTACGTTTTCCCACAAGGAAAAACCATACACATACATCCTATAAAAGTTTGTTTTTTTCTTTTCCCAAAAGAAAAAGTTGATTTTTTTACGATGGAAGTTGATTTTTTTCACTTTCCGGCAATCTGCAAGGCAAAACCACCTCAATCTGACTGCCCTCTCCATAGGTACTTGCGATATGAAGACCGTACTGGTCCCCGAAATTCAGACGAATACGCTCATTTACGTTATACATTCCGTAAATAGTACGCTCTCCCTCCGTCTCCAGCCGAAGCTCTTCCTTCAGGCGTTCCAGCACCTCCGGTGTCATACCGATTCCGTTATCCGACACCGACAGCACCAGAATCTCTCCGTCCCTTCGTCCGGTAACGATTATCTTCCCCCGGCCCCGCTTATTTTTGATACCGTGATACAAGGCGTTTTCCACCAGGGGCTGCAGGGTAATCTTGGGAATCAGGTAATCGTTTAAATCCTTGGGCACCTGAATATCATATTCCAGGATATCCTGATAGCGCACCTTCTGGATTTTCAGATAGCTGTTGATATGCTGTAATTCATCCTGAATGGTTACAATATCCCGACCGTGGTTTAGGGAAGTACGGAAGAAATTGGACAAGTCTCCTACCATGGTTACCACCTTTTTCTGCTCTCCCGCCTCTGCCAGCCACACGATGGCATCCAGGGTATTATACAGAAAGTGTGGATTAATCTGGGCCTGAAGCACCTCAAACTCTGCCTTTCGAAGACAGGTCTGCTCGTCGGTTACCTGCTGCAAAAGCTCATTGATTTTATCAATCATGGTATTCAGGGAATCACTTAGCGCGGTCATTTCCGGGCCCTTGTTAAAATTGGCTCTCACCGACAAATCTCCCTTGGCCACCCGGTCCATAACCTTGCTTAATTCATTGATGGGTCTGGTGATACTCAAGGGAATCAGAATAGACAAAACAAACAGCACAATGGCAATCACCACAAATGCGATAAAGGTAAAGCGGATTGTAGAAATATAGGACTCCTGATACTCCTGTCTGGACTGCTGAATCCCACGGATTTCGTAATAAATATATTCCGACATGGTGTTTTGCACCAGGGTAGTCACAATCTGAACATCATTTTCCCAAATCTGCAGATTATCCTCATAGCGATTGTCCTCCTGCAGGTTTTTCTTGATACGCTCTACATAAGTCTCCAAATTGCCCAGGTACTTCTTTAAACTCCTAAGGCGGGCCTCATTGGCGGCATCTGTGGTTAAATTTTCCAGACTTTGGGCGATTCGGTTTGCCTGCATCAAAAGAGAGGTCAGCTTGGTGTCCTCCGGAGATGTATTACCCACAATCAGCAAATAGGCCTCGTAGTCAAAATCTTTTTTGAAGTCCAGACTGAAATCGCTGGCCAGAACCGAGGAATTCAGCATGTCCTCAAAGTTTTTATTGCCAATCCACAAATTGTAAAAGCAGTACATAAACAAAATACACATGGGAATCAAAAGCGTAAGGGACAAATATCGTATTTTCACTTCCAGTCTGGAATCCCGGTAAAATTGTCTGATTCGTTCTAACATAAACGGTTATGCATCCTTTTCTGTCTTGTTGCCACGATACTGGGTAGGCGTTACGCCGTGCATTTTCTTGAATAAGTAAGAGAAATAGTGCGGGTCCTTGTAGCCCACTTCCAAACCGATTTCACTGCTTCGCTTTACCGAACCCCGCAGAAGCTCTCTGGCCTTATTCATTCGATAGTCCGTCAGGTAATGAATAAAGGTCTGGCCCGTCTGCTGACTGAATACCATGCTCAGGTGATTGGACGAGAAATTCACATGCATTGCCACATCGTTTAAGGTCAAATCCTCGTCTGCATAATTTTCTTCGATATAGGCAATGACACGGGATACAACATCTCCGTAACGGTCCTGTACCACCTGCTCCCGAAGCTCTATGGCCTTTTCCATGATATTTACGGCGTATTCCATAACCCCTTCCTTGCTCATGAACTGACCGGAGCTTAATTCCGGGGGCTGTACATTATCCTTGTCATACTGCATGCCTTCCACGAATTCCGCCACGCAAAAATAAATATCCATCACGATATACTGGCGGAAAATATTGGACTGGAGGGCACCGTTTCCAAGCATTTCGAAATACTCCTCCGCGAAATAAGATACGTCCTCCCTGGTACCCACCTTCAAAAATTCCTGAATACGGGACCGGTCCACCTGCTTGGGGCTCACACTGCTGATGACGAAATCATCTGTCTTGGACAGGCTTTCCTGTCCCAATTCCCTGCAATCCAGAAAGGCGCTTCCGGACACCAGATATCGATGGGCAAAGGCATGACTGGCCTTTTCAAAGGACTGGGGAATTTCCCGAAGACGAAGTACCGGTTCTCCGATACCGCCGAAATAACGAATGTTGGGATAATTCTCTCCGATTTTTCGCACCTGGTCCAAATAGTCCTTCTGATATTTTTCCAGTTCTTCCACCGAATCCGCCTTAAACAACAGGGCCACTCCCTCCAAACTACGGTCAAAGGCCAGAATCGGATAAGCCCCATCCAATTGGGCAATCTCCCGGTCAAAGTCCTGGAATGCATCCGTATCGCTTTCTCCCTGACTGTCCTTCATGGTCACGTCAAAAAGCACCATATTGTAGCACATGGCCGTAATATCCAGCTCCAGCTTTTCCGCCATGCTGAGAAGCTCTTCTGTAGATTTGCCTCCGGTCACCAGCTGTTGGAAAAAGTTCTTGCGGTCCTGCTGCAGGTTCTCCTCCTGCTCCTTGTTCAGTTTTTCCTCCAGTTCCCTCTTCTCCAGAATCTTCTGTGCCACCACGTTCATTTCCCGAAGCAGATCCTCTCCGCTTATGGGCTTGGTCAGAAACTCTGCCACCCCGATTCGAAGTGCTTCCTTGGCATATTCAAACTCTTCAAAGCCCGTCAGAATAATAATTTCAATCCAGGGCATTTCCTTTTTAATCAAACGGCTCAAAGCCAAACCATCCATAAAGGGCATACGAATGTCCGTAATGACAATGTCGGGCTTTGCTTTCTGGATCATGGGATAGGCCAGTTCGCCGTCTCCCGCTTCCCCGCAAAACTCATATCCGTTGGCCGCCCAGTCCACATTTCGCTTGATGCCCTCGCGCACCACGTATTCATCTTCCACAAAAAATACCTTCAACATAGCCTTCTCACTATCCTCTCATCTCTTTGGAAGTAATCACCTTAATCCACTTGCCGCTTCGTAAACGGAAAATACACCATACCGCTTTAATCACCTGGTCGATTTTCAGGAAGAAGTAAACCCAAAATGCATTCAGATGAAAATACAATCCTGCCAAGGCGCCCAGTGGAACAGAGGCCACCCACAAAAACAGAATATCCGCCACCATCAAAAACTTGGTGTCTCCGCCGCCTCGAAGCACACCCTTGGTCAAAATACTGTTCATGGCCTGGAACACGATGATTAGCGCGATGGATTCCATCAACTGCTTGGCAATCATCCTTGTTTCCTGGGAAATATTGTACATTCCGATAATGGGATTGCTGATCAAGAGAATAACGGCTGCTGCCACCAAACCGATAGCTGCTCCAAGACTGGCGAAGGTCCAGGCCTGTGCCTGCGCCTTTTCCACCTTTCCTTCTCCCAGGGTATGACCGGTGACGATACAGCCCGCATGGGAAATTCCCTGAATCAGAACCGTGCTCAGCTGCTGTACCACCATAGTAATGGAATTGGCAGAGACGAAGTTCTTTCCAAGCGCTCCCACCACCATGGTAACGGCAGAATTGCCCAAAGCCAGCAGGGCATCGGACACCAGCACCGGTATGCTGATGGTAATGTAATCTTTTACCAGGGAGCCGCACTGCATGGTCAAATCCTTCACCCGATAACCGATGCGCTGATCCTTTAAGAAGAAGTAACCGCAAATCATACTAAACTCAAAGATTCTGGAAATCAGTGTACCCAGTGCCGCACCCTGAATCTCCATACGGGGTGCTCCGAATTTACCGAAAATAAACACGTAATTACAACCCACATTGACAAAAAAGGCCCCGATGGAAGTATATAAAGGCAATCGCACCTGCCCCACGCTTCGAAGCACAATGGTACAGGTCAGCGCCAGTCCCTGCAGCAGATAACAGGGTACCATCCACCGATAGTACAAGACGCCCTGGGCAATTACCTCCCCATCATCGATGAATAATCGCATCATCAGATTTGGAATGAAAATCGTAGGCAGCATAAAACCGATAACCGCCAATCCGATGCAAAGCCTTAGCATAATGGTGATGGTCTTCTTTAGGGAGGTCAAATCCTTCATTCCCCAGAATCTGGCCGTCAGCACGCTGGCTCCCATACCGATACCCATACAGCAAATCTGAAATATGGTGACAAACTGGTTGGCCAAAGCCACACCGGACAACACCGTTTCTCCCAAGGAGCCCACCATAATGTTATCCATCATATTGACACCCACGGTAATCATGGTCTGCAGGGATATGGGGATGGCAATGGCTGCCGTCTGTTTATAAAAATCAGGATCTTTTACAAATAATCGCATGTTCTGAATTTCCTTTTATTGTTCTTTTTGGATGAAAACTTCTTTCATATGGACCAGCATCTCCTCGGTTTTTGCCAAGAGCAACCGCTCATCGGTTTCCACCAGCCCGGTTTTTTTGTATTTTAGGGTAAAGTAGGGACTGCCGTAGGCCGTAAAAGAAAGCACCTGGGGATACAGGGCCATCAGCGCCGGCACGCCGTCCGGATTTACCTTCGCCCCGGGGGTAAAGGTAAACTGAATCTTCTCATTCTTTCCCTTGATTTCCGTAAGATACACCTTGTGTGCCGCCACTCGAATCAGGGCGATGCGAAGCAAGTTCTCCACCGACTCCGGAATGGCTCCGAAGCGGTCCAGCAGTTCATCCCGCATCTCCTCTTTTTCCTTCTGATTTTCAATGCTTGCAATTCGCTTGTAAATATCCAGCTTCTGCATCTCATTGACAATGTATTCCGGAGGAATATAGGCATCTACATCCAGTTCGATCATGGTGTTGAAATCAATCTGCTCCGTAATGCCCTTTTGCTTTTGCACCGCGTCATTTAACATCTTGCAGTACAGGTCGTAGCCTACCGCCTCCATATGTCCGTGCTGGCGCATGCCAAGTAAGTTGCCGGCGCCTCGAATCTCCAGGTCCCGCATGGCAATCTTAAAGCCACTGCCAAGCTCCGTAAATTCCTTGATGGCCGCCAAACGCTTCTCTGCCACTTCCTTGAGCATCTTATCCCGCTTGTACATCAGAAAAGCATAAGCCGTACGATTGGAACGGCCCACTCGTCCTCTCAGCTGATACAGCTGGGAAAGACCCATATTGTCCGAGTCATGAATAATCATGGTATTGGCATTGGAGATGTCCAAGCCGGTTTCGATAATGGTGGTGGATACCAGTACATCGATTTCCCCATTTATGAAATCATACATAATGGACTCCAGCTCCTGCTCCTTCATCTGGCCGTGGGCATATACTACATTGGCCTCCGGCACCAGTCCGGCAATCTGCGCGGTCACATCCGCAATGCTGTTCACCCGATTGTAAACATAATACACCTGACCATCCCTGGCCAGTTCACGGACGATGGCCTCCCGGACCATCTCCTCATTGTATTCGCATACAAAGGTCTGAATGGGAAGTCGCTCCTGTGGTGCTTCCTCCAAAATACTCATATCCCGAATACCGATCAGACTCATATGTAAGGTTCGGGGAATGGGAGTCGCCGTCAAAGTCAGCACATCCACATTTTCCCGAAGCTTTTTGATTTTTTCCTTGTGGGCCACGCCAAAGCGCTGCTCCTCATCGATGACCAGTAACCCTAAGTCCTTAAACTTCACGTCCTCCGACAAAAGTCTGTGGGTACCGATGACAATGTCCACCATGCCCTTTTGCAAATCGGTAATGGTCTTTTTCTGTTCTCCCGCAGAACGGAAGCGGCTCAACAGATCGATACGCACCGGAAAGTCCTTCATACGCTGCACAAAGGTGTTGTAATGCTGCTGGGCCAAAATGGTGGTGGGCACCAGATATGCCACCTGCTTGCCCTCCTGCACTGCCTTGAAGGCCGCGCGAATGGCGATTTCCGTCTTGCCGTATCCTACATCCCCGCAAATGAGACGATCCATAATGCGGGAGCTTTCCATATCCTCCTTGGTATCCGCAATGGCCAGAATCTGATCCTCTGTCTCCTCGAAGGGAAACATCTCCTCAAACTCTCTTTGCCATACCGTATCCTTGCCATAGGAATAACCTTGTTCCTGCTGCCGCTTGGCATACAAATCCACCAGGTCCTTTGCCACCTCATCCACGGCACTGCGCACCTTGGTCTTGGTTTTCTCCCATTCCTTACTGCCCAGTTTGTTTAATTTGGGAGTCTTTTGGGCATCGGCAGAGGCATATTTTTGAATCAGGTCCAAGCCCGTGGCCAAAATATATAAGTTGCCACCGTCCCGGTACTCGATTTTGATATAATCCTTTACAATCTTTTCCACTTCTACCTTTTCAATTCCGCGATAGATTCCCAGTCCGTGACTTTCGTGAACCACATAATCGCCCACCTTCAGCTCATCAAAGCTGGAAATCTTCTGTCCCTGATAGGCAGAATGTTTTTTCTTCTTTTTCTTTTTTTCCGCGCCGAAAATATCGGTCTCGGACAGCACTACGAATTGAATCAGCGGGTATTCAAAGCCTCTGGATACATGGCCGTAAGCCGTCAGCACCTCTCCCGGCAACACCTCACGGATGGGATCCTCCGAATACACGGCAGAAAGCTCCATTTCCCGCAAATCCTCTGCCAGTCGCTTGGCCCTGGTACGGGAGCCGGATAGCAGAAGCACCCGATAATTCTTTTTCTTAAACTGCTTCAAATCTTTTACCAGTGACTCAAAGCTGTTGTTGTAGGGAGCCAGGCTACGTACATTTACATCCACCTTGTGGCCGGTCTTAAAGTATCCCTGCCGTCCGTCCATGGTAGAAAAAGTCACCACACTGCCCTTTTGCAATACGGCTGCCACCTGCTCTCCGCTGTACAAAAGGTTCATCTGTCCCGGCAGAATATAGCCCTTGCGGACACGCTGCTCCATACTCTCCCGAAACTCCGCTTCCACCGCTTGTGCATGCTCCTTGATTCTACCCGGTTCATCCAGGAAAAAAGCCACACTGCTTCGGACCTTTACCTGCCGATCCAGCAAGATTTGCGCAAGCGAACAGGTCTTTTCATAAAAATACCCGGTATAACTCTCCAGGTTCATCTTGCTTTGAAATTCTATAAGCTGGTCCCGCATTTCCTTTACCATTACAGAAATGCGATGCGCCTCCTCTGTCAGAAAAGAATCCCGGAAGATTTTTTCCTGCCTGGCCCCTTCCTTTTCAATCCGCTCCATTCCCTTTTGGAGTATTTCCCTGCTTAGGACAAACTCCGTGGCCGGATAAATGCGAATACTCTCCAGCTTCTCGATGGAACGCTGGCTCAACACGTCAAAGCTTCGAATCGAGTCCACATCCTCTCCCCAAAGCTCGATACGGTAGGGATTTTCCTCCGTCAAATCAAACACATCCAGAATACCGCCTCTTATGGAAAACTGTCCCGGCGCCTCCACCTGGTAGGATTTCTCATAGCCCAGATCCACCAGCTTGGCAGCAATCTCTGACAGATTTAAACTGCCGCCGTTTTCCACTACCACCACGTCCTCTTCCTTCCAGGTCACCTGTGGGGTCATAAATGCAGAATAGGTGGCCACCAGCGTAAGAGGTTTTCCTTCCGCAATCCGTTTCAGGGTGCGAATTCGCTCCTTCACCAGCTGATTTCCGTGAATATCCGCCTGAAAGAAAATCAGATCCTTGGCAGGAAATAACATGACATTCCTGTCATAAAATTTGTATTCCTCGTAAATTTCCTTTGCACGAAGGTCGTTATGGGTAATAATTACCTTGACCTTGATGCCCTGGGAAAGACCGTATATCATATGCAGTTTTTGAGAATCCACGCAACCTACCAGGGCAGTCAAAGAGCCCGGCTGTTTCATCTCTTTTTGAATGGTATCGTATTCGGCTAATTCCTGAAGCGGAGCCAACAACGCCTGCATATCGGTCCTCCTATTTTTTCTGGTTAAATCGATTCATGGCCCCATCCGGGCCCTCGGTCATCATCATTTCAATGGCAAGGCAGGCTTCCTTGGCCGCCTCATCCATCAACGCTCTCTCATCCTTGGGGAAATGTCCCAGTACATAATCCGCCAAATCATAGCCGTTTGGCTTCTCTCCCACTCCCATACGTACTCGCATGAACTGCTCATGGCCCAGATGCTGGATAATGTTTTTCAGTCCGTTGTGTCCCCCGGCGCTTCCCTTCTTGCGCACCCGAAGCTGTCCTACTGCCAGGCTGATATCGTCGGAAATAATAATCAATTCCGCCTTCTCGTCAATCTTATAATAATCCATCAGTTCCCGAACGCTTTCCCCGCTTAGGTTCATAAAGGTCTGAGGCTTAGCCAGGATACATTTTTGGCCTGCCACAATTCCTTTGCCGATGAGGGCTTTATGTTTTTTCTCGGACACATCGATACCGGCCTTTCCCGCCAAGGCGTCAATCACATCAAAACCGATGTTGTGTCTTGTATTTTCGTATTGTTTTCCCGGGTTTCCCAGTCCTACGATAATGTACATAATCGTCTCCTTATTCAGGCTTTCAAAATCAAAAGCCTACTTCTCCACAATAAATCATTTACCCTTTATTTTCTCATTATTTCCAAAAGAATGCAACTGTTAAAAAAACGAAACGCCCGGGATTTCTCCCGAGCGTCCGTGATTCCATTCTGATTAATGATATTCTACTTTCCAGCGCACAGTTCCCTTTGCATCGCAGATTTCTTCATACTCCGAAACTTCTGCCTCCTCCGGGTAGCAAACTTGTTTTTGCTCCGTAATACGGTATCCGCTTATGGTTGTAATCTCCAGACGAAGAACCAAGTCCCGTTCCAGCTTCCGGTTGGTAGGAAATCCGATCTCCTCCCCGTTTAAGACCTGATTCGTAATATCTTCACGGGAAAACTCTTCCCCTCCGGTCAGATAAACAGCGGTTATGGACTTCACATCATTCCGGTTCTCCATTTCCACGAAATAGGTGCCTTTCACCGTAAGATGTCCGCCCTTTACGGAAGAATCGATATTATAATGGTAAATCGGCATGGGCAATGCACCTCGGAAAATATCGCCTCCAAAACCCGCATCCCTTACCATGGTTTTTCCACTTTCCGTAATGAGAAGCTTTGCATTCTCGTAAATCATAAAGAGCTCCAATTGAACTTTACCGACAAATTTTCCTACCGCCTCCTGCACCAGCTCCACCTGACGACCGTCAAAATCCAAAACTACCTTTGTGGTGTCGGAGTACTCCTTTAGTTGCAAAGTATAGTCAAAAATGGCGGAATTGGTCTCATAATCAACCTTTTCCAGGTTCAGACTATCCTCTTTGATTGGGTTATTGCATTCCTCCACCCGGCTCTGCAAAGCCAGAATTTCCAGATAATTTTTCTGTTGTGCATTCTCCAATTGGCGAATCTCACTGCGTGCGGTATCCACCTCTCCCAGCAGGGTTACAAGGGTGATCAAAGAAATCACCACCAACGTCATCAGGGCTGTCCGATATACCGCGCTCACCGTGGTTCTGGGTTCCGGTATCGCACTGTGGGTATCCCGTGCCTCTCCTTTTACGATTTTATCCAGACGATGATTATATGCCAAAGCGGCAATCAGAATAATCACCATCGCAATTACAAAAACAAATATCAACAGCAATGCTAATGCAGCCATATCCTTTTCCTCCTAAATCTTTAAATATTGAAAAATCTTCGAAAATCACTGTAATAACTCCTGGTCACATCCACTAAGGTTCCGTCTGACATGGTCAGTACATACTTTAGGGATAAGGACGGTCGGATCTTTTTTACATGTTTTCGGGAAATAATCACCGATTTGCTGATTCGTAGGAATTCATTGGGATCCAAAAGTGCCTCCAGCTGATAAATACGATCCTGGGCATAATACACATCCTGCCCGGTATGAATCTCAATTTCTTTTCCAAATGCCTCTATATAGATCACATCCCCTACGGCAATTCGCAGGCTTTCCTTGTCCGAATCCTTGGCCATCAGGAAACCGGATTGTCGTGCCCTTTCCGAAATAATATATTCCGCCTCCCGGTCTATCTCGATCCCGTGATCCACCAGATAGCGGAAAACCTCCTCTTCTTTTTCCCTTGAAACGGATATTTGAAACTTCATTTGGTACCCCTCCCTTCCGTTCATCCCTAGTATAACAAAAAGTTTTCTCTTGAAAAGACCTTTGCAACAAGATGCACCAATCGTGGGAATGAGTTGCACACAAGTACTTCCCGAAAGTAAAAAGAGTGCAAAAAGGCGATTTCTCGTCCTTTTTGCACTCTCTTTTTTACTTTATGACCTCAAGCTTAGATTGCAGGAACTTTATGAAAATCCTATTCCTACTGAATTTCCATCTCAGCAGTAAGGCCTAAATCCTGATAATAATTCAAATCTGTGGGATGGAATAATACCACAAAGTTAAGTCCCATCTCCTTTTTCAGCGGCGCACTCTCGCCTCCATATAATGCAATAAATTCCTCTTTTGTAATAAACTCGACCTTTTCATTATCAAAATACCGGAAACCGGTAACCTCATGAGTACCGTTTACAACAATGTTCGCAGTTCCGCCTCCCTCGATGGGATATTCTCCTATGGAGCGGAACAACTGCCCAAAGACAGAAGGATCCGCATTGATTACATCTCCGATGGTATGATATCCTGCATTGTTTAATGCCTCCAGGGTAATTTCGGGAGGGAGATCCACAAAGCCCAATTTTTTCTGTTTAATCACTCTGTTACACTTGGTACAGGTATGGGATTCCCATGCTTCTGATGCAATCTCATAGCGCTTGGTTCCGTCAGCCGATACATAAGTTCCTGTAGCGCTTTCCCGGAAAGTGACATTTCCGAAATCCTCCACGCCATCCGACCATACATGTGCACAACTGTCTACCTCAACGGTCTTGGACTGCGCCGCAAAAGACGTATTGGTGAAGGCCTGTGTCTGATAGGTCACATCATTCAAATCCACTCCCTTGTTGACCGTAGAAGTAACTGTCGCGCTTACCGTCTCCGTCACCTTATGACCGGAATCCTTTGCGCAAATCATTTCTGCGGTACAGGTTGCATAATCACTTGCCCAGGTATAAGTAACCGTTCCATAGCTATGACCGGTATGCGGTATGGATTCGGTATAGGTTTGATTCGAAAATACCGTATGTACAAAAGTTGCCGTATATACCCTCTGTCCGTCTGTTTCACAGGTGGCAGCCGTTTCCTGAACGGTTGTCGATACGGTCTCGATGAGAGGCTCTCCACTGATTGGATAGGTTGCCGTAGCGGTTACCTGACTGTGAGTGTCATTCCACTGGTAGCTTACCGTAGGGGTATTCTCGGACTCCTCATGAATCACTGCCTTCTGCTGGGTAGTAAAGGCTGTATTGGCAAACTGTGCCGTATAAGTAAACACAAGCTTTCCGTTTTGTGTAGAATCTTCTCTGGTGGTAGACACTGTTTCGGTAATCTTATGGGTTGCATCATTTGCACAAATCATCTCTGCCGTACATCCGGACTTATCCTCGGTCCAGGTGTAGACCGGCGCATTGTATCTATGACCAAGCTTTGCAAGGGTCTCGGTATAAGTCTGGGTTGCAAAAATCGTATTGGTAAAGGAAGCACTGTAAAGAAGCTGTCCGTCTGCCTCACAGGTAGCAGCCTTCTTCACGGACTTGGTGCTCTTGGCAGTTTCCGTAAATAATTTATTACAATCCGTACATTGTACCTTAGCCACTACACTGCTGTGGTCTGCATTCCAGGTATAGGTAATTGTACCCAGATGCTGGTGCCTGCAAGCCTCCTGAAGGGTTTGCTTCGTTTGCGTCTTAAAGATTGTATTCTTGAATGTAGCTGTGAAATCTGTTTTACCGGATCCGTCTTCATAACGCACCGCATTCTGCATCGCTACTACAGTTTCCCGAATCACATGCTCGCTGTTATGCTTACATACGGCACTTGCAGTACATTCCGAATATCCTTCCGACCATGTATACGTGATTGTGTAATCATGTCCGATTGCCGGCAGTATCTTTATGATATCCTGTGTTACAAACACATATCCAAAAGGAGCTCGATATTCTTCATATCCGTCAATTTCGCAATCCGCCGCCAAGGAACCAATCAGAGCAGTCGTATCGGTTTCCTCCAATTTGTCGCCGCATACGCTACAAACCGCAGTACCGGTACAAGTGCTGTAATCCGCTGCCCACTTGTATTCCAAATTTTCGTACGTATGCTTTCCGGTAGCTGAAATTACCATGCCTCCCATAGAAAGCTGACCGCATCCGCTACAAATGGTATCTCCTGTGAAACCATCCTGTCCACAGGTTACCGCTTTGCTATTTCCTGCATTTACAAAAGGTCCGGAATGCCTGAAGGAATCCAAAGAGCTTTCCTCAATCTTTTCTTCTCCGCAGACATCACAGGTCCATAATACATGGCCATGGGTGGAACATGTAGAATAATCCGTTACCACACCCTGACGGAATGTATGAGCCCCTCTTGCCCGGATGATTTCTCCGTAACTCTTCACATAACCGCAACCGGTACATACGATATTCGGCTTCTTTCCGTCTGTCAGACAGGTAACCTTCACAGCACCCTGTTCTGCAAAGCCCACATGATTCTCGTTCTTGGGTACAATCTGGATTTCCTTCTTGCCACAAACAGAGCAAAATACTTCTGTTTCTCCTTCCGCACTACAGGTGGCTTCTTTTATTACCGTTCCAACATTCCAAACATGCCGATGCTCCGGATCTACTACATATTCACCATATACCGTAATATCCGTATCCGGAACAGTATATATCAGACTGATGATTACGTCGTTTCCTTCACCTCTCGCATGCCATTCCACACCATAGCCCTCATGGAAGCGAGCATTCACTCTGGTATTTTCATCTTCGTTAATGGTGTCTAGCAGGTTCTCTCCAAAGGTCCCTTCAACTGTCCAGGAGCGATCCTCCACAATACAATGAATAAGGTACTTATTTGCTTCCCATACAGCGGTGAAGTTCATATCTTCCCCATCCATCTTCTGACCACTCTCTACCATCTTGCCGGTCTTATCGTTCCTCCATCCTACAAATTTACATCCATCCTTCGTGGGATCCTCCGGAAATGCTATTTCGGACTTGTAAGCAGTTTCTATTGTCGAAATCACCTGTGTATCCGACCGGAATGTAGCCGTAAACTCCTTGGGGATTTCCGGCATGGCAATGACATAAAAAATACATGCATTTTCATCCGGAAGAATTGCATCATCCGAAAGTTTTACCCACTTATCCCGATTCTCCGAAATCTCTGCCCAAGGTCTGGTCTGGTTTGTATGATTGTCTATATTCTGATGATAGGTATACAAATAATAATTGTATTCATACAGCGGATCCTCTTCAATTACCTGCTGAATACCTTCCGGCATACCACCAAACAAAGAGGACCGGATTGGCAGATACGTTTTGGCCGTCTTACCGGGCTTATGTCTCATCGCATAGCTGTTACTGCCCTCCAGCTTTATAAATTCCGGATCCACATAGTAATTTACCTCATAAGAACGTGGCTGATAATAAAGCTTTACAACCGTATCATTCGATGACATCAAAAAGTACAACGTACCCGTTTTCGTATTCAGAGCATTTCGAATATTGTCCCAATATTCGATTTTATGCTTCCACGCTGCAGAGTACTGTTTGCTTGCTTTTTCATAAGCCTGGTAATACTTATTGGAGGGATGTTGCTCATAATCCCTACGGGCCGCATCAGAGGCACTCTTCAATTCTGCCAGTCGAGCATCCATGCGATCTTCATCCATGAATTTTGCACTGGCCAAGCGGTAGCCCACATACTTATAAACCAAATCCTCCGTTACTACCAAGTCATATTCGATACCGTCAAATCCGTCAAACTGACCTTCCTCATAAAACTCATAGGTACCGTCATCCTTTTGCAGATAATATTGCACCGTAGCGGATGCAGGTACACCCTTCCAATGAACCTTCACCTTCTTGCTCAACTGAACGGTATTAAAGCCGAAGGTCTCATCTCGGAAGGTAAACTCTACCACACCCCACAGTTCATCCGTAAGGGAATTCGCCGGTTTTACATAAATTTCATTCGTTGCCGGCAGATATTGGAAGGAATTACCGGAGATAATATTTCCATCCTTGTCTGTATCATGGCAGACAATTTCAAAAAACTGTTCATTGTACTGCGTAAAGGAACGACCGTTAACCGTAAAGGAATAGCCCGCCTCGCCCTGTTGAGCGGAGTCCTTGCTAACAGTTGATAAACTACCGTCCTTCAGGCTCATCATCTTCATGTTAAATAATTCATCCGGAACCTTTACCGTATTCTTGTGTTCCGGGATTTCAACCGATAGCTTCTCATCATTTTGCTTAATTTCAAAATCCATCGGTACTGCTTCTGCACCCAATTGCAGCAGCGGCCAGGTATTGGAATAGATTTCTTTTCCGCCGGACAGCTTTCCTTCTCCCAATTGTGCCACAAAATTTACATCCACGTACATACCGATTTCAAACAGCATGGAGCCCATCGCCCCGCTGGTTACCCCATTGCCGGACTCCCAGGCATAAAAGACATATAGGAATCCATAAAGCTCTGCATAGAAACCGGCTTCTGCAGTAATACCGATTGAGTCCATTTTGGTACTGATAATACCGACTCGCGCATCCAGCAGAATACCGACTCGCGCACCAACCATACCAAATACGTAAAAGTCTGCCCGAAAATTCGGTGTCTCCAAGTCTGCTTCACTGGTGCTGGATTCCTTCGCGAATACCTTGGCATGGAAACTGTATTGTTTTGCATTTCCGTAAGAGATACCGGCTCCAATCATACAGTTCAGCTTGAAGGATACCACTAAATCAGCCTCCAGACTAAACTCAATCAGATGCAGCGGATCCGGAGAAATCGGAAGTCGAAACAGTTCCTGCTTCACCAGATTGATATATTCTGCATCATTGCTCAGCATACCGGAATATTTAGAAGGAAGATCTCCTCCGATTGCAATACCGGAGCCTGTCATACCTGCTCCCGTTTTGGTTTCACTGTCGCTGGTGGAATAACCGCCACCCTTTTGAACCTTATCGAGGGTCTTTGATAATTCTTCCAGTTTGGTACCCATCTTCTCCAGACCCACAACTTCCTTGAGCTGACCTTCACCGGTAGCCTTAATCAAATCTCCCCACTCGGAATCTTCACTGGCGTTATCCGATTTTGTCTGAATGGTTGCCACTACACCAAAGCCGGAATAGGTACCGGCACGTACAGCCGCATCTACTGTTACCTCGTCCAAAACAGGGAAACAAGCATACCACTTCCATTCGGAACCTACGCTGACATCCAGACCCAACACGATTTCCTGTTGCAGCGCAACCGTTACACTGATTTCAATTTTATTTGTAACACTACCTACCGAATTCAGTTCAATTTCTACCGTAAAGTTCACAGACACTTCCCCACGGATACCTTCCCCGCTAAAATGCTGCAGCTTATGGTCCAAGGTTAACTGTAAGGTGGGGTCGGATACCTTTACTCTCTTCGCGCCGCCATCGGCAAGCAAACGTACTTCCTCCAGTGTCAGTTCTTTTCCGTCATCGGTTTGAAAGGTCATCCGTTTCAATTCGTCCGCATTTTCGTACTTTGACAAATCAGAAAGGTCACCGGTAATCAGTCCGGCGATATACTTGGCAGACTCTTCTGCCAGATTGCTCTGAGAAATATTGGTAACCATGTCACTTCTCAGATTGTTTTCCACCTCCTGGGTAACCGGAATCTCCACATCATCCACCGTAGAATACATCTGAAAAGAGCTTAAAACCTGGTTAACATCTACCGAATTATAATAGATTTCATAGGAATCGCCCCTGTCTGTGACAGCGGTAATTTTTCCGTATCCAACCAGGTCAATATTCTGCTCCTGGTTCAGGTTTCCTGTGTAAAAGGTAATAAAATCCCCTTTATCAACCGTCGTATCCTTATCCAAATGAAGCTTTCTGTACTCTGCTGCTTCAAAGGATAACTGACTCTTTTTGACAACGACTTTTCCATCCTCGTAGCTTCCGTCATCCAGAACAGGAAGCACATCCGGAATAAACAAAACCTTCTCAAGTTCAGCTCCTGTATAGGAATACCGATTGTCGCCCAAAACCTCCGTGACCTCAAGATAGCTTACCTGTCCGTCAACGGTTCCGTCCTCCTTTAGGGTACCATCATACACTGCTATAATGTTTCCCTTTGCCAATGCACCGGAATAGGTCATAATTCCCGCACTCACATTCTTGTCCACAATTCCTTGATCGGCAGAAGCGGTAAGATTAAATAATCCTCCCCCTACTTCAACACCGGCAGTGTCCTTTACCGGGATATACGTTACTCCTTCCCGAATGACAAGTGTATTGACTTCCTGACGTTCAATGGAGAAATTATAGAGACTTACCTTGCTTCCGGTAAGCGCATCATTGTATACAAAACGCACTCTGGACGTATCCGTCAACTCAATCTGAAATAACTCTCCGGGGGTCCATTCTCCTGTTTGAGGAATAACAATATAGTATTTTCCGTTTTTCAGTTCCGCATTTCGGTCCAATGCAGACTGTAGAAGGATAGCCGATTCTATATCCAAATCCATCTTCTCGCGAAGAAAACGGATTACACTTTCATCCTTCTCCAATCCATAATATTCTCTTAATTCTGCTTCCGTTGCGGTATCCAAATCAACCCCGACAGATTCTAATTCCTTTCGGGTGGCATCATCCAGTTCAGATAACGGATTCTCCATGTTGATGCCTTCTCCATCATTTCCGTTATCCTCTACCTGTTCGACGATATCCCCATTTTCATCCACCAGGTACATCATGCCTTCCTGGGCCACAAGCTTTTCATCTATCGGCACGAGGTCGATTGCGACCGGAGTCTTGCCCTGTGACATATTCCAACCGTGTAGAAGCTCTAAAACAGCAGCCTGCTCCAGCCCATATGCCGCAATTTTCACGGCAAATCCATCTCCCATATTACGGCTGGATACAAAATTGGGAGAAAACTCGTCATGATATCCTTCTTTTGTGGTAAACTTCGGATAGAGTGTCAGGTCATCATTTACCCGGTCCAAATCCCCTACTGCCAATAACTTATCCGCATCATAATACCAGCCTCGAAACATGCTTCCGAAACGCTCCGGTGTTTCAAGTGTACTGATTAATGTTCCCGGCTCTACCGATACCGTACCGGGCAGCTTGGTTGCCTTTTCCATGTCCTCCGTAGTGTCCGATGTGTTTGCAAATGTGACGGTGAACTGTTTTCCGTTTTCCTGCTGTCCCTGTACCACTTCCCCGGATCCTGCAGCGGAATTGTTCTTGGAATTTTTGTATAAATTCACGCCTACAATACCACCAATAATCAAAGCTACGGCAATCACAACACCAAGAATAATTTTCGTGTTTTTCCCTTTCATACCTTTCTCCTCTTAAATTTTTTTCCTTTTTCCATTTATTTCTTCGTATGCAGGAGATTTTGCACCTCCTGAATCGAAATAGCCACATTCACTTGATCCGCGTAATCGTAGGTACCCATCACCACGCCAATCACTTCTCCCCTCCCATTTATCAAGGGGCCTCCACTGTTTCCGGCCGAAACCGCTGCCGTGAACAAAATTCGATTCATACCGCCGATTTCCCATATCTTGCTTACATTTCCCAAAGTCACCAGATTAACCAGACCTGCTGTGGTTCCGATTGTGGCAATCGCTTCCCCTCGGAGTGGAAGCTCCACCGCCGTGGGCAAAATCTGTTTTCCCGAAAATTCCGAAATATCCAAAACCGCCACATCCGCTATGTCATCATAGCCGACCACCTTTTCGACCCGATAGGTTCCTCTGGAATCCTCTGTGACAATTGCATAACACATATTTTCCACTACATGAGCCGAAGTAATCAGATACTTTTCATCAATTGCATAAAATCCGCTTCCTACCGCTACTCGCCGGTCGCTTTCATCATAAATTTCCAGTTTTACCACCGATTGGGCCACTCTCTCAATCCATTCCGGACTTTCGGTAAATTCCACTACTGTTTTTGCATCCGGAGGCTTCGACTGTCCGCATCCACTCACTCCCATCAGGACAAAAATAAGAACGAAAAGGAGCCCGCATTTCCTATGTATTCTTTTCATTCTTCTTTTTCTGCCCCCCGACGCTTGACTGCAATCATCGTAAGGATAACACCCAGCAGGAAACAGAGAATTCCGATAATAATATATCCTCCCGCTTCTGATCCGATTGCCATGGCGCCATAATTCCCGCTGTCTGTACCAAATACGCCAACATTTGAAACATGGTAAAATGTTCCGACAATAAAAAGTACTATCAATGCCGCCGAGGATTTCAGAATACGCATCCTTCGTCTTTCCTTTTTGATATGATATTTTTTTGCACGATTTAAAATCTCTTCTCTCGTTTCTTTAATATCCATCCTGTTCCCTCCAAATAAATTGCTTATGTAATTTAGTGTCTTAAAATCCGATTATTACTCAGTAAATAATATACAAAAATCGCAGGTACTTCTTTGTCGAAAAAGCACAAAAATACCGAGGTTGGCATTTCTACCGACCTCGGTTAATCTGATTCGCTCTTTTCTATTCACTTGCTGTCCAAAGCTTTGCTTATGTCCATTTTATCTCGAAATGCATATATAAAACACATGATTGTCATCGGAAAGCAAAAACCGATATAAGTGGACAGACCTTCCACTGAAACCAATAGATTGTATAGTGCATGCGTCGTCATGGCAAATGCAAATGCTCCAATCATTCCGGGTATCATACGTGTTTGATATCGCTTTATCAGAACCGCACTATTTCCCAGAATCAATCCGCATTCTACATGCATTACACCTACTGCCAGGCCACGAATTAATACGAAACGCATTAATTCCGCTCCGTTTTGTGTGATATAACAACAATTTTCAAACGTGGCAAATCCCGTTCCAACCGCCACCGCAAACCCCAATAAATCTCCGTCTTTTGGCAGAAGCAACAGCATGTAGACCATAATCGGAAGCATTTTCATTAACTCTTCTACAATCGGCGCAATATATTTGGCCACCTCCGTCATATCCATCCCATAATAATTTCCAAAAAAACTGTTCAGATATGCTCCGCAAAGGCTCATCGTCATCCCAAGAATCAGGGCAATAAACAAACGTCTGGCTCTCACATGGACAAACGGAAGCATTACCAGAATTGGAAGTACCATACAAATCAAAATATTTTCCGAGTAAATCATGCTCCGCACCTCTCTCCAAAATCATCTTCCCGGAAAAACAGAGTCAAAAGAACCAGCACAATACTCTCACTCAGCAAGAAGAAGGAATATTTCACTCCATCCGTCAAATATTCCGCATACAATGAAAACAGCACTGCCGCAAACAGCCAATCTGTTCTGTTTTTCTTATCCCGAAATGCTTTCACGGTAAATCCTACGATAAAAATCGCCCATACTCCCACGCAAATCCAATCACTTAGAATATAGAGCATACTTGTTCTGTCTTTCAGATACATAGGTACTTCAAAAACAAATAGAATCGTCAATAAAAGGAACCAGATACATTTTATTTTCCGTGTGAAAACCCCGCTAACATCTAATGAGTAAAACACCAAAAAAGTAAGCATTGCAATACACAATAGCCAAATTGTATTAAGAATAATATTTATACTCCATAAATTCCACCATATATAATTCCAAACGCTGAATAATACAGCACTAAACGGAATTATTCGGCAAAAGTACTCTTTTTTACATTTCACCTGACTTTTCACCTGATACAGGGAAATCCAAAACAAAGAAAATGCAATTGCAGTGGTATCACTTGCCTTCAGAACATTTCCCTCATTCGAATCAAGAACCAGGGAAGCAGTCCAATAGATATCTGTTAACGCATGCTCCAACAGCCCCCACACAAACATATTATATGCAAGTTTTTTGGAGTTTTTGTGACAGCACAAGCACCAAATCGACATCACAATCAATAATACGGTCTGCAGCAAATTAGCTTCCACTTCCAATGGATAGATTATCATCTGCCAACTCCTTTAATTGTTTTTTTGCTCTCTCGGTCATATTATAAACCTGCTTAATCGAGCACTTCATTACCTTGGCAATCTCAGATGTGCTCATCTGCTCAAAAAAAGACAGATAAAGGACCTCCGCATATTCCGGTTTAAGTTGTTTCATAGTCAGCATCAATTTACGGTTACGCTCTTTTACAAGGAAATCCATCTCTAATTCAACAAGGTTTGACGATATTTGTTCATCCTCAAGCACCACCATACTATTACGACTATGTTTTCTCAAATAATTCCTGGCAAGCATTCTGCCAATCCCGTAAAGCCAGGTTTTAAAGCTGCTTTTCTGATGAAACTTTACTCTTTTTGCCAACAATAATGCAAATGTATCCATCATAAGGTCTTCCGCATCTTCCATATTATGAACGACGCCATAAAGGAACCAAGTAAGCCCCTCCTTATGCCGTATCAAAAGATCGTCAATCACCTCAACATCACCAAGAAGATACTTGTGATATAATTCTTCATCTGTTGGTAACACAAGTGCCTCCTTTGCTGTTAACAAGATTTCCGAAGTCCTACAAAACCACAGTCCTATCGTATTTTATTGTAACATTTCACCTTGTTATTTTCCATCTTTTCTTTCCAATAAAAATGAGCATATCCTCTCAACACCATTGTGAGATATATGCTCATTATCTTTTTATTGAGAAAAATATCTGAGACAGGATTTTAATCCGTCTCTACCTTCTGTGTCCCTTCTTTTGCTGCTTCTTCTCATACATGCTAACATCCGCATGCTGCAACAGGTTCTCCAGACCGGTGTTGGCCACTTCCTTCACATCTTCATTAAAGGAATGTCCAATACTTACCTCCAAAGGAATGGGAAGATTCATGGCCTCCGTGTAACTCATAAGATATTCATCCATTTGCTTCTCTTTCACAAACAGTTCTTCTTCATTCACATAGGGGCCCATTACCAGGAACTCATCGCCGCCCATACGAACCTTAACATCCGTGTCCGCATATACCTCTTTAATGGCTTCAGCAATTCCTTTTAATGCGATGTCACCGTAATCATGTCCGTAGGTGTCATTCAAGGTTTTCAAATTATCCATGTCAATAAACACCACATAAATACGTCCGTTGTTCTTCTTATAAAGGGCACCCGCAAAGGAATTGTAACCAAAGCGGTTATACAGTCCTGTCAGGGAATCCTTAATGTACAGGCATTCCAATTTCTGATTAACTTTATTTAAAATCATGGCCTGTCGAATGTTTTCCACCGCCAGGGCCGCTGTCTCATTCAATGTTCTGTGATACTGAAAATCCATTAATTCCGGCGTGTATTTGAAAATACTGTAGCCTAAGGTTCTCTCCTTACAATGAAGGGTTCCAAACCAGAAAATCTTGGTCTTTCCATCCCGGAAGTTCTCCGGAATCAAATCCTCTGTCCGATCCATTTGGACATAAGTATCCACGCCGTAGACATCCACAATATTGTCATAGCCTTCTGTTTTTGCATATTCCGGATTGGTCAGATAATGATTAACGGCAATCCGAAAATCCGTGACGCCCTTCAGCTCCATACACTGTCGCAATTCTTCCTGATACTGCTCAAATGTACTGTTTCCGCACAGGCGCTCTCTTGTACCTTTTTGTCTGGTATCATTTTCATTTCGCAGGGCGATATGTTGGTTTAATTCCAAACACTGCGCCGCCAAATCCCTTTCCTTTTGACAACCGCAGCTTCCTCCGCGGATAACCAAGCCGGAAATCCCTTTTCCGGAATCTCTAGCCTCTTTTCCCTCAATTACATCCATCAAATGCACTATGCTGTAATAACCCAATCCCTCCGGATTACGATCAATGGTGGAAAGACTTGGGAAATAATTTCTGGCTTCCTCCTGATTATCAAAACCGGTAATCAAAAAGTCCTGCGGAGGCATCAAGCCGTCCTCTTTTGCCGCATTACAAAATCCCAAAGCATTGTAATCGTTGGCACATACATACGCCTCTGCCAAGGGCTTTCCGGAAGCTTTTGCTTCTCTGTATGCCTGCGCCCCGGAGGCTCTCATAAATCCATAGTAACCTATACCGTATGGTTCCAATCCATGGTCCTTCAGACAATCCTCAAAAGCCTTTGCACGTTCTATGGAATCCGGATGATCCTCAGGTCCGCCAACAAACTGAAGGCGTTTTACCTGATGTTCTTCAATCAAATGCTTGGTAATGTTATAGGTGGACAGGTAATTATCAATTCCGCAATATGCAATTCCGGGCGATTTTACATCAATACTGATGGCCGGAATATCAAACTCCACACACTCCCGGGTGTATTTCTTCAGAAAATCGGCTGTACCCACTCCATTAAACAGCATCATAACGCCGTCATACTTGCGCACATCAACCAACTGAAAGGTTTCCGCTTCCTTCGCAAAATACTCCACATCCGCTCCGTATGCATTCAAAACATGAAGTTCCACATCCGCAGCTTCTGTATAGTTTTCGATTCCCCGAAGTATTTTCTTTGTATAAATTTCCTGCCATGTACTAATCAAAAATAAAATTTTCTTCATAATGTGTCCCGCATCTTCCCGGATGCTTACTTCCTCTGATAAAAATTGGCTGTCCTTACGGGCAGCCAATTAACTAAGCCTGGTAAATCCAATTATACATCGAATCTCTCATTGGATTCGCATACAATCTTGATACCCTCTTCACCTACAAATCTGGAATTTGCACGGATTGTACCGTGACTTTCCACAATACAGTTCTCGATGTAGGTATTGTCTGCAATATATACATCGTTCAAAATGATGGAATTCTTAATAGTACAGTTGTTTCCAATATAGCTTTTCTTGAAGACAACCGAATTCTCAACCACACCGTTTACGATACATCCGCTGGAAATCAGGCTGTTTTTGATATTCGCTCCGACATTGTACTTTGCAGGAGGAAGATCATCCACCTTGGAATAAATATCCGGATACTGTCTGAAGAAGTAATTACGAACCTCCGGGCGAAGGAATGCCATATTGGTATTGAAATAATCTTCTACGGAAGCGATATTTCTCCAGTAATCCTTAATCTTATATCCAACAATCTTCTTTACATCTTTGTAACGAACCAGAATATCTCTTACGAAATCGTATCTCTCTTCTTCCGCACACTTCTCAAGCATTTCGATTAAGAGACGACGACGAATCACGTAAATACCGCAGGAAATGGTATGGCTCTTTGCCTGAAGAGGCTTTTCTTCAAACTCCTCGATACGGTATTCCTCATTCATGCGGATGGTGCCGAAACGCTCTACTGCCTCATCTGCTGCCATATCCTTGCAAACAACGGTGATATCTGCTCTGGTCTCAATATGATACTCCAAAAGCTTGCCAAAATCCATCTTGTAGATACAGTCACCGGGTGCAATGATGACATAGGGCTCATGACTGTTTCGAAGGAAATTAATATTCTGATACATTGCATCTGCAGTACCGCGGTACCAATTGCTGTTGGCTGCGGTTACAACAGGTGTTCTTACCTCAAGGCCACCCTGCTTACGTCCGAAATCCCACCACTTGGAAGAATTCAGATGCTCGTTCAAGCTTCTGGCATTGTACTGAGTCAGTACGGCAACTTTCTGAATATGAGAGTTGGACATATTGCTCAGGGTAAAATCGATACTTCTATAGCTGCCTGCCATGGGCATTGCACATACGGCGCGCTTCTGGCAAAGTTCTTTCATTCTGTTATTATTGCCACCTGCTAAAATAATACCAATCGCTCTCATTTTTATTCACCTTCCTTAATCAAAGTTTTTCCGCTTGGAAGATAATTGTTTTCGAAATCAGAAGCGGTCGTTTTACCGAAGATTACAGAGTTCTTTCCAACGGTAATACCATCCGGGATAACGGATTTCTCACCAACGGTCACAATACCCTGATTGTAAATATGAGGAGCGGTCTCGTTTGCTGCTTCTTCTCCGATACCCAGTCTGACATTGTTTCCGATGGAAACATTTTCAGCTACAATTGCTTTATTTAACTCACAATTTTCACCAATCTGTGTCTCATTCATAATGATAGAATCACGAATCACGGTTCCCTTGCCAATGGTAATACCACAGCCGATTACGGAATTGTAAACCTTACCGTAAACCTCGGTACCTTCACCGATAATGCTACGCTCTACCACGCTGTCCTCTACAATATACTGAGGCGGCTGAATCTCGCTCTTGGTGTAAACCTTCCAGTATTCCTCATACAGGTTGAATTCGGGAACAATATCAATCAACTCCATGTTTGCTTCCCAATAAGAGCTGAGGGTTCCTACATCCTTCCAGTATCCTGTAAACTCGTATGCATACAGAGGCGATCCGTTGTCACGGCAATAAGGAATAACATGCTTACCGAAATCCAAAGCAGGCTGATCTGCATTTGCGATAAGTGCTTCCTTTAAGGTCTTCCAGTTAAAGATATAAATACCCATACTTGCAAGATTGCTTCGAGGCACCGCAGGCTTCTCTTCGAAGTCGGTGATGCGCTTATTTTCGTCGGTAATCATAATACCGAAACGGCTTGCTTCCTCCATAGGAACAGGCATAACGGCGATGGTAACATCTGCTCCGTTGGCCTTATGGAAATCCAGCATAACCTCATAATCCATCTTGTAAATATGATCTCCGGAAAGAATCAATACATACTCGGGATTATAGCTTTCCATGTACTCTAAGTTCTGATAAATTGCGTTTGCGGTACCGGTGTACCATTCACTGTTTGCACTCTTCTCATAAGGAGGCAAAACAGCCACACCACCGATGTTTCTGTCCAAATCCCACGGAATACCAATTCCGATATGAGTGTTCAGACGTAAGGGCTGATACTGGGTCAAAACACCAACCGTATCAACACCTGAGTTAATGCAGTTCGACAAGGGGAAATCAATAATACGATATTTTCCACCGAATGCAACGGCAGGTTTTGCTACCTTGGAGGTCAAAACACCAAGACGGCTACCCTGTCCACCAGCCAATAACATGGCTATCATTTCTTTCTTTATCATCTCATCACCTCAAATCTCGCTTTTCCCTTTACGGTAATTTAGATTATAGCACAATCGCTGCATAAAGTATATATTTTCGCACAAGAAAATCGACATTTTCGTTAATTTTCTATAAGTTTTTTACATATTTTATGGGCATTGTGTTAATTTTTTGTCTATTTCAGTCAATTTTTTGTGATAAAAAATTCATTTCTTCCATATTATTTACAAAAGTTGAGTAAACCTTTCATTCGCAGCCCACTTTCCCTTAGGAACGCAGGCCACTTCGCAGCTATGTTCCTAATATCGGTTTCTTATTCGGAATATGCGCAATCCTATAAATCAATTGTATTTTTTGACCGATATGATTATAATAGTAAGGAATGATTTCATCGTTCGCAAATCCAAGAAAAGGAAGTTGAATTATGTACACACTCAATTTTCAAACACCATGTTCTTTGTATTTCGTCGGCATCGGCGGAGTAAGTATGAGTGGCCTGGCAGAGCTTCTGGCCACAGAAGGCTTTACCGTTTCCGGCTCCGACCGCGCCAGAAGTAAAATCTGTGCAACCATGGAGGAAAAGGGAATCCACATCTTCTACGGACAGCGCTATGAGAATATTACATCGGATATCGACTGTGCGGTGCTAACCTCAGCCATCAGCAAGGATAATCCGGAATACAAAGCACTTATCGATAAACAAATCCCCATTCTCTCCCGCGGAGAACTGATGGGACAGGTCATGAAGAACTACGGAATCCCGGTTGGCGTAAGCGGTACCCACGGTAAGACCACAACCACCTCCATGATCAGTGAAATCTTGTTGAAGGCGGATTTGGATCCCACCTTATTTGTAGGCGGCATGTTGAAGAGCATTGACGGAAACCTGCGTATCGGTCACAGCCAGTACTTCGTAACCGAGGCTTGCGAATACACCAACAGCTTCTTAAGCTTTTTCCCGAAAATCGGTATTATCTTAAACATAGAAGAAGATCATTTGGACTTCTTTAAGGATTTGGCAGATATCCGCGCCTCCTTCCGGAAGTTTGCGCAACTTCTTCCCAAGGATGGTTGTCTCATCATCAACGACACCATTGACAATCTTTCCGAGATTACAGACGGACTGGAGTGCAGGATTGTTACCTTCTCAAACAGCAGCTGCGGCAACTATCATCCGCAGGAGATTCACTTTGATGCACTGGGCCATCCCTGTTTTACCCTAAAGGACCGAAACGGCAAGGAACACGAGATATCCTTAAAGATTCCCGGTCTTCACAATGTATCCAATGCCTGTGCGGCTTTTGCTCTGGCGGATGTATTGGAGTTGGATATGGATGCCTGTACCGAAGTACTCTCCCAGTTTACCGGTGCCGACAGACGCTTCCAGTTTAAGGGTACCATCGGCGGGGTAAACGTAATCGACGATTATGCACACCATCCCACCGAAATTGCCGCCACCCTGACTGCAGCCAAGAGCATGCCCCACAACACCTTATGGTGCGTGTTCCAGCCTCACACCTTCACCCGTACCAAGGCGTTTATGAAGGATTTCGCCAAGAGTCTTTCCATCGCCGACCGGGTCATCCTGGCCAGCATTTATCCGGCAAGAGAGACCGACAACCTGGGAATCAGCTCCGGTACATTGCAGCAGGAAATCCTGGCTTTGGGCCATTCCTGCGAATACTTTGAAACTTTTGATGAGATTGAAAATTTTCTTTTAAAAAATTGCATAAACGGTGATATGTTGATAACTATGGGGGCAGGAGATGTCCATAAAATCGGCGAAAATTTGTTAGGAAATTAATTATCCACAATATCCACATGCTTCAGAGGATTTTTCCTCAAAAAAGCATGTGGATATTTTTCTTTTTTCCTGTGGATAACTTTGCCTTTTTCTTCTCCTTTTCTCCACCTTGAAAAATATGGTTTTTTCGTCAGCCCTCATACTTCCCTTTCCTCTTTTTTCCACAATATCCACAATATCCACAAAGTCCGAAAAAGCCCGTATTTACGGCACTTTCGGGAATTTTGACTATTCCTTTTTTTGAAAGCTTATGCTATACTTCAAAATGCTTAAGGAATGAATTGTCGAGGGGTTTTGTCGAAATGGGAATGTTGAAGATTACAAATGACGGATATGTAGATGCGACGGTGATTTCAAATCGTTTCATCGATGAATATATGAAGGACGCAAACGATGCCCAGTTAAAGGTTTATTTATACCTGATTCGTATGATTCATGCGAACCAGGCTTTTGGTGTGTCTGATATTGCGGACAAGTTTAATCACACAGAGAAGGACGTTATGCGCTCTTTGAAGTACTGGGAGAAGCAAAAGCTTCTTTCGTTGGAGTACGACGAGGACAAGAATCTGTCCGGAATCCGTATGCACGATCTTCATGACTCCGATGTGCCTTCGGTTCAGCCCGTTGCCCCGGTAGTTTCCATCACCCAGACGGCAACTACTGCTGTTACGAACGGCGAAACACCCGAAGAGAGTAATCCTTTCGCCAAACCTACTTTTTCACTGGATCAGGTAAAGGCTTTCAAGGAGCAGGAAAAGAACAAGCAGCTTGTATTTATTGTAGAAGCTTACATCGGAAAGCCCTTGACTCCTTCCGAAATGAAATCCATTATTTTCTATTCCGATACTCTGCAGTTTTCGGATGATCTGATTGATTATCTGATTCAGTACTGCATCGATCGGGACAAGAAGGACTTTAAATATATTGATAAAGTAGCCATCTCCTGGGCAGAGGAGGGCATCACCACTCCCAAACAGGCTCAGAGATTTTCTACCAAATATGATAAAAATGTGTACGCCATCATGAACGAACTTGGCAAGAGTGGTTCTCCCACCGCCAAGGAGATGGAATTCATCAACCGATGGACCAAGGAATACGGATTTACTACCGACATTATCTTTGAAGCCTGCGAACGCACCGTAATGGCTACCGATAAGCATCGCTTCGAATATGCAGAAGGAATTCTCGGCAGCTGGAAGAATCAGAATGTACATCACAAGGCAGACATTCGCAAAATTGACGAAAACTTCCAGAAGCGCAAGCCTGCCATAAATGTAAAACCGATTCCCACCGGCAATAAATTCAATCAGTTTACACAGAACACTTATGACTTTGAAGCATTGGAAAGAAAACTTTTAAGTAACTAGCCCCGAAAGGAATCCCCATGGCACTTAGCAATTCACAGTATGAATCGATTATCCGCACATATGAGCGCACCCGGGACGAAAACCATCAAATCTACGAGGAGCATGTAAAGGAAGCTTATGAGAAGCTTCCGGAGCTTGCCAAACTGGATGAAGAACGTGGTCGCTTAATGGAATCCCGCCTTTCTGCCCTTTTTGGCGAAAAATCAGAACACACAGATCACATCATGACCCTGGAGGAAATTGCCTTAAAGCGAAAAATGATTCTTACCGCAGCCGGCTATCCCATGGATTATCTGTCTCCCGTCTATACCTGCCCGGATTGTCAGGACACCGGATACATTACGGATTCGGAGGGCATTAAGAGCAAATGTCACTGCTTCCGCAAGCAGGAAATGGCCATCCTCTACGAACAGTCCAACATCCAGGATTTTATTGAGCAAAATAATTTTTCCACTTTATCCTATGAATACTGTGAGGGCGAGGATCTGGAACGTCTTCGCGGTGCGGTAAAAATCAGTCTGGATTTCGTGAAGAGTTTCCAAAACGATTACCGAAACATCATATTTTTCGGCACAGTGGGCACCGGTAAGAGTTTCCTCTCCGGATGTATCGCCCGAGAGCTTCTGAACATGGGTCATTCCGTTATATATTTCAGCGCAATCAATTTGTTTGACACCTTAGCGCGCTATTCTTTTGATGCAAAAGCAAAAGAAACTCTTTACAATTTCTATAAAGACTTATACAATTATGACTTGGTAATCATTGACGACCTGGGAACAGAGGTCACAAACAGCTTTGTAACCTCCCAGTTATTCTCCTGTCTGAATGAAAGGCATCTGAATAAAAAGGCCACGATTATTTCCACCAACCTGAATCTGTCGGAGATTCGCGACCGCTATTCCGACCGCGTCTTTTCCCGACTGACCAGCAGTTACGAGTTCTGTAAGCTGTCCGGTCCCGATGTCAGGATGATTAAAAAAGTAAATTAAAGAAAGTGAGATTTGAACGAATGGGCAATCGCGAAGAAAAACGAAATTTGGAAACCATCCCGGTAGGCTCTTTAGGCATCATCTCTTTGGACGGATGTAAGTCTTTGGGCGAGAAGGTAGACAAGTATCTGGTAAAATGGCGCGAGGAACGTGAAAGTGAACACAAGGATTCTCTTGCATTTTCCGGCTACCAGCGTGACTCCTACTTATTAAATACAAAAGTTCCCCGCTTTGGCTCCGGTGAGGCAAAGGGCATGATTCTGGAATCTGTCAGAGGTGATGATTTGTACATCCTGGTAGATGTATTAAACTACTCTATGACCTATTCCTTATGCGGACACGAAAATCATATGTCTCCCGATGATCACTATCAGGATTTAAAGCGTGTCATCGCAGCAGTCGGCGGTAAGGCAAGAAGAATCACCGTCATTATGCCTTTCCTTTATGAAAGCCGTCAGCACAAACGTACCGCCAGAGAATCTCTTGACTGTGCATTGGCGCTGCAGGAACTGGTAAGCATGGGTGTGGATAATATTATCACCTTCGATGCGCACGATCCTCGTGTACAGAATGCAATTCCTCTTCACGGCTTTGAAACCGTACAGCCCGCTTATCAGTTTATCAAGGGTCTTCTTCGCAACGTGAAGGACTTAAAGATTGACAATGAAAATATGATGGTAATCAGCCCCGATGAAGGCGGTATGAAGCGTGCCATCTATATCGCAAACGTGCTTGGTTTGGACATGGGTATGTTCTACAAGAGACGTGATTACACCCGCATCGTAAACGGCAGAAACCCCATCGTGGCACACGAGTTTTTGGGTACCAGCGTAGAGGGCAAGGATATGATTATCATCGATGATATGATTTCTTCCGGCGAAAGCGTTTTGGAAGTAGCCGCTGCCTTAAAGGAACGCAAGGCCAACAAGATTTTCGTTTTCTCTACCTTCGGTTTGTTTACCAACGGTTTGGAGAAATTTGATGCAGCTTACGAGCAGGGAATCATCGATCGGGTACTTACCACCAACCTGATTTACCAGACTCCCGAATTACTCAAGCGCGAGTGGTATATCAATTGTGACATGAGCAAATACATCGCTTACTTGATTGATACTCTAAACCATGATTCTTCCATCAGCGATTTATTAAATCCCAGCGAAAGAATCCAGAATATTGTATGCAAGTATAAAAACGGCGAATTATAATTTCGTTACTCACAACTGTTTCAAATAAAAGAAATCCCTCCGACAATCTCTCGGAGGGATTTCTCTTTTCTATCTTTTCTGATGTTTTTAAATCTTAAATACGGAAATCTCGGACTTCAGTCCATCCATGTTATCACCAAGTGTCTGTGCGGTACCATTCAGATTTTCCACATTTTCCAACAGCTTATCCGCCATATCGCTTACGCTCTCGGCACTGCCGGCTGTATCCTCAATAATAACAGAAATCTGGCGAACCGCTTCCACTGCATTGTTTCGCTCTCTGTCGGCCCGTTCGATACCCTGGATTATACTCTGAAGGCTTTCTACCAGAACACCCATCTGCTCCTTCATCTCCTGGAATACCTGTATAGCCTGTGCTACTGCAACGCCCTGTTCTGCAACCATTGCCTCAGCCTGTTTTGCGCTCTCCACACTGTTAATGGTCTGTGCGGAAATATGTCCTACATTGATACCGATTTCTCTTGCAGCCTTCGCCGAATCATCTGCCAACTTACGAATTTCTTCTGCTACTACCGAGAAGCCACGACCTGCAGTGCCTGCTCTGGCCGCCTCAATGGAGGCATTCAGGGACAAAAGATTGGTCTGCTTGGAAATATCGGTAATGGTTCCTACGAAGCTGTTGATTACCTTGGAATCCTGTCTCAAGGCATGAATGCTTTCACCAACCTTATTGGTGATTTCGGTGGTTTCCTTGGCAGTCAAACCAAGATTGGTAACGATTTCCATACCCTGGTTAATACGTTCCTCTGTCTCCATAACCACCTTCTGAACCTGCTCTACCACAGCACTGATATTCTGAATTTCTCTGGACAGTTCATCGGTTTTCTCCACACATTCCTGCGCATGCATGGACTGTCTGCTCATGCCTTCGTTAATATCCGTAATGGATCGGGTAATATTCTGGGAATATTCATCGATTACATTGGAAGCAGTTAATACGGCTTCGGAGGATTCCTCCAAGGTATCGGTAGCTTCCTTTACCTTTACTACCAGCTTCCTGGTATTCTTAACCATGTCGTTTGCGGAACCGGCCAAATCACAGAACTCATCATGTCCGGAAACCTTTACCTCGGTATTCAAATCACCCTGCGCAACCTCATCCAATTTCTTGGAGATTTGACGCATGCTTCGCAAAATACCTGCAACGATAATCAAAGAAATAATCACTACCACAAAGATTGCAATTACAATCATGATAATGGAGAAGGTACGAATATAGCTGGCCTGTGCAGTAACGTTTGCCTCCGGAACCAATACACAAAGGGTCGCACCACTTACGTTACAGGTACTGAACACTGCCAGATACTTCTTTCCCTGATATTTAATATTCTCTACACCGGACTCTTCTCCGCTGCTTTGAAGCTTCTCAAAATATTTCTGGCCAAGGAAAGGACTCTCTCCCTCCGGAATCACACTGCTTGCCTTGCCGGTAAGATTTTCATACACCAGTTCTCTTCCGCCCTTGGTTACGAAACCGATAATACTTCCTTCACCAAAGTCCAGATTTTTCATCAAATTCAAAATTGCATCCTGGCTTACATCCACTACTACACAGGATTTGTTGGAGTCCGTCATGATTTGGAAGGAAAGAATATATTCATAATCCTTTTCTCCGGTAACTGTATCCAGATATTCATGGTTGTCAATCCAGTTGGTAAATGTACCGTATTGGGACGCAACAATGTTCCTATATTCCGTTAAACAACCGGAATTGTTGGTCACCGCTTTGGTGGTAAGGATTTTATTCTTTTCATCCGGAATAATATGGATATGGCTGATATAATCATTTGTACTTTGGCCCTCCATCATGGTCGTACGCAAATCTCGAAGTATATTGGCCTTTTCATAGGTATCCTCATCGTAAAAGCCCATAAAAACTTCCTTCAAGTCACGATTCGCCACATAAGAAGAACCCTTGCTCTTAATGGAATTACAGTTATCATCGATACTGGAGGTGGCCATACGGATTGCCTGCAAGGTCGCATCGGAATAGTTCTTGCCCATACCTTTGGCTGCCTTGGAATAGGATGTAAAACCGATACCCACCATAAAAATAATCGGAATCAGAAATCCGATCAGCAACTTGTTTCGAATGCTCATCATACTGGTTCGGACTTTTCCATCCTTTATGGGGGTCATGGCATCCTTGCAAATCTCGCCAAACCATTTATTAAATGACTTTATATTGGCAGCTCCCTTTTTCATCTTTTCGGAGCCAAAAAAGCCTTTGATTTTTTCACCGATTGTTTTGAAAATATTCTTTCCCGGCTTCTTCTCTTTCTTTTCCTTTGGGGCTTTGGGTGCCTTTGGTTCTTTCACCTTTTTCTCCATGAAATATCCTCCGTGATTTTGTATAATATGTACATTTCCACAACTATATTATATATGAAATCCAGCAAATTTGAAAGACTTTTTCTCTAATTTATAAAATGTTAACCTTTATTGTCAACCAAGTTAACATTTTGGTTGACAATTCTCTTCTTAACCCCTATACTAAATCCTGAGCTCAAAAAAATATTACTGGAGAATCATTATGGAAAATCAAAAATCGAATCAAAAAGCCCTGTTTACCACCAAGGAGATGGCCCTCACAGGACTTTTGACAGCTATCATTTGTGTATTGGCCCCTTTTGCTCTAAACATTCCCATCAGCCCGGTGCCGATTTCCCTTGCGACCCTGGCAATTTACTTTGTTTTGACCATAGGCGGCATAAAGCTTGGCACCATCAGCGTCATTATTTATATTTTGTTGGGATTGGTCGGCGTACCGGTTTTTGCCAGCTTCCGTTCCGGCCCTTCGGTTCTTTTGGGACCCACCGGCGGTTATATCATCGGATATATTTTCCTGGCATTGGTGGCAGGTTTCTTCGTTCAGAAATGGCCTGAGAAAATTCTGCTGCACGTTTTGGGAATGATTCTTGGCACGGCAGCCTGCTATCTTTTCGGCACCGTCTGGTTTATGATCAGCCTAAATTACGACTTACTTAAGGCACTGGCCGTTTGTGTCATCCCTTATATTCCCGGAGATATTGCCAAGTTTGTCATTGCGCTTCTCATCGGAACGCCCATTCGCAAGCGTTTAAAGAAGGCTGGCATGCTGCAGTAAATATGCCAAAGTTGCGACCGTGGGCGAATTCCAGTATATGGTAATTTCATTTAAGGAATAACAATCCACGTGGTCCGCAAAGCACTTCATGGGTGGTGTTTCCGGCTTCACCAATTCCTTGGCACGGCCATCCTGCAAGCCTTTATTGGCTCCACCGCTGACCATTCCCGGAATACACTTTTCGATTCCGTCTGCATGGGCAGGACGTAAATGCGGCTGATTGATGCAATGGCTTCCGTTGCCGCTGACGTAGCTGATTCCCAATGCATTAACACCCATCAAATAGTTTAACTGGTCCTGGGCATACTCGCTCAGGGCCTTTTTCTTTTTCCAGTCCACCCGGAGATAATCGGCTATTCCAAACAACATACCCATTTTCATTACACGCATGTTGCTTCCCCAATAGAACATTTTTTCGTTCATGGACACCGCATAACCGCAGGAATCGGCCAAATTCGCCGCACTCTCCGCTGCCTTTTGAAATATTTCTTTGTACTGTGCCACCAGATTCTCATCCTTCTTCTGCTCACACAAAAGGTAAGCCAAAAGTCCGAAGCCACCTACTTCTCCGTATCCCAGCTCTGCCTTTGGAAATTCTGCTTCCCCGGCAGTTCTCATATCCTTCTCGTAGCATTCCAGACCGGTCATGGCATACATAGCAGCCGCAGCCCAAAAACGGTTGGACAAATCATTCCATTCCCCGTACTCTCCGGTACCACAGCCCTCCGGATTCTTAAAGCCAACAAACTCCGGATGCTCCAAAAGCCATCCATAAGACTTGGTAGCGGCCTCCCTTAATTGGTCTGCGAAAACCGCATCATATTCTCTGTAAATCTCTTCCCCCAGGGCGCATACACCTACAAAATCCGCAGTGGCCATGGAAGACACCGGAAGCAGATAAAGCTGTCCCAAATCCTCCTGGGGCATAATAAACGAAGCATGTCTTGCGGTGGTAACCTTGTGATATACTCCACCGTCCTCTTTTTGTAATTTCAGCATCCACTGAAGCTCATAGCGACATTCGCTCAAAAAATCCGGTGTTTTTCTTCCGCTTTCCGGAATGTTCAAAAACAAGTTTTTCAAGGATTCCCCGTACATTTTATAGGTAAACAGCAGGTGAGCCAGTGCGCAGGCTCCCGCCGTAATATACCGTCCGTAGTCCCCTGCATCATGCCATCCACCGGTTACTTCCTTTGACACACTGTGGTCAAACCATTCAACGGCCATACCGGTATGACACGCGGAATGAACGAATTCTCCGGCATATTTTTCCTCCAGGGCACAACCGCATCGCAAATAGTAAAACGCACGCATGGTATCGTACAAAAGCTGATCATAGGGCTTATCGCTGATTTCAAAGATTTCGCAGCGGTGTCCTTCCGAAGAAAGAAAAAAACGTCCCGTCTCCTGAAAATCACTGAAATCCGCCTGATACACATTATCCATAGAGGCGATATCCAACCCAAAATGCTTGGTTTCTCCCTCATACACTACATGATTTCTTTCATCCCTTACCTGAAATTTTTCGCAGGGGAAAGCTATAACCGCTTTCTTGGGACCATTTTTAAAATACCCTGACTGATTTACAAATATTTTCATGTTTCTTTTCTCCTCAAATATTCCGACAAAGTGCACATTCTCAATCCGCTGTGCGAAATTCTGCCATCATCATATCGAAAAACAATCCCAATTCAAATGGATTATTCTGGAAAGAAAATGGATTTCCTTGACAGCCTGCCAAAATATGATATACTGAAAGCGTTTCTGTCAAAATATGATTACAGAAATGGTCAGTTCGAGACCTTCCTGACCTCAGAGGTGCGGAAATTGTAGTCCACCTCTGACACGTAACCCGTGTAAACAAAACTAAAGGAGAATAAAAATGAAAAACAGAAAGACCTACTTTATCACTCAGGCAGCTGCAATTGCTGCTCTTTATGTGGTGATGACTTATGCCATCAGCACAATCAATTTAGCCAGCGGTGCTATCCAGCTTCGTATTTCGGAGTGTCTTACCATTCTTCCCTTTTTTACCCCCGCAGCCGTACCCGGACTCTTCATCGGATGTCTGATCAGCAATATGATTGCCGGTGCAAATGGCTCCATCATTATTTGGGATATTATTTTCGGAAGTATTGCTACACTCCTCGGCGCTGTGGGAACCTACGCACTTCGCAAGTACAAATGGCTTACTCCCCTTCCTCCGATTCTGGCAAATACCATTATCGTTCCTTTTATCCTGGCCTTCGCATACCAGATTCCCGGCTCCATTTTCTACTTTATGTTAACCGTGGGCATCGGCGAAATCTTATCCTGTGGCGTGCTGGGATTGGTATTGTTGCATTTATTGTTGCCCTACCGGAAATATCTGTTTACATCAGAATATTCATCAGGACCTTCGTAAAATAAAAAGAACCGGCGCTCTCGCACCGGTTCTGACTAGTTTACCTTTACTCAATATACGTAATAAAACAATTTCCGTTCTCGGAAAACCATTTGGTGGAATCATTCATGCCTTTCTTGTACAGCTTACCGCTTGAAGGCTCAAAAAGGACTACATTCTGTTCATTAAAGCCTGTAATGACCACCGCATCACCATTGTTTAAGATGGCCAAAACCGGGATATCCTGGTTTACATAATACAGTACGGCGTCCAGAGTACAGGTGTTTAAATCCAGTATTCTGGCGTCGGGCAACTGTCTCTCCAACACCTCGATAGCGCTCATTCCGCGCTCCAGCATTTCCGCACTGTTTCCAACAATTCCCTCAAATTTCAAAATGGTATCCAGACAGACACCAAGGCTTTCATCAATACCAACCTTTTGTTCCGGCTCCTTAATCGCCATAATCTGATTTTTAGACACCCTGGCACTCTTCACCCAAACCAGCTGACCCAGTTCGTTGATCACCGTTCCCGCATTGGTATAGGCGGCGGCCACCGCATTGGATTCGTCGGTATAGATGCCACTTACTCCATAACCATTATACACATAATAGCGCTCTGCATCGCTTTCGCCGGCCAGGTTCACTGCCCTTCCGCCTTCCAAAAGCACCTCCTTGGGAGTCAGCAGCTGAAGGGTTTTGGTGTCGATATCTTTTCGCACCTGAATCTGCACATAGCGCTCATACACATCAATATCCGCAGCAACCACCAGATTTTTTCCAACCACTTCCTGTACAGAGCTTACGATATGGTCGTCAATGGCACTCTTATAGCTACCGGAATCATTTTTTTGCACGCGGGTAAGGGTAATCTGATTATCCTCCATCGTACATCCGGTCACATAATAGCCATCCTGCCGGTATTCTTTTAATATCTCTCCGTCTGCATTACAAATGCAAATCTTATACATAGGGAAAGTTACATGGCCCAGATTTTCGATTTGAATATCCTCATCCTTTGCCACACCATAAATAATATCCTCTCCCATAAAGCCAAGAGGCTGCATGGACTCTCCGTAGCCACACCATACAGAAGTAATGTTGTCTGTGTTCAGATCCAATATTTTCAGTTCTCTGCAATGAATCATATCGGAACCGGTTTTCCAAACCACCATCTTTTGTCCATCGGATACATACAGACTGTCATCCCGAGTCAGCTCCACCAGCTCCTTTACCTCTCTGTCCTCCAGACAAATGAGATACAGGTGATTTTCCAGGGATAAATACATATTTCCTTCCCGATTGACAAACAGCAGATTTTCCATTTGGCATTTCAGCACAGAGTATGGTTTATCATAGGGAATGTACGCAATTTCCTCCACCGTATTGTACGCAGGCTTAAAGTAATACACCGCAATTCCGGATTTTCCTTCATGTCGGCCGCGATTCATATATCCATACACGGCGAAGTAAACATTGCCTCCCTCATCAATACTGAGAATGCGCACATCATGCTGATCGTACATGTCCCTCTTATCCGTGTTGGTTTCATTATAAAAGCCAAACAGCTCTGACAGCTTGTTGGTGGTCACATTATAACTGAACAGTCGATCTGCCACCTCGAAGGCAACTACATTTCCATCCCCACTCTCCATCATCTGAACATTGCTGTCTACGATTCCCAGCAAAATCTTGTCGTTGGCGCACATGTGCTCCACGTCCGGAATCTGGTCCATGGTTCTCTCATAATTCAAAAGATAGGTTCTGTCCTTCGTATATCGGATTCGGTAAAACTCTCGCACACGGTACAGGGTATCTGTATTTTCCCCCTCCACCGTCACCTGATAATCCATCCAAAAAGAGGCGGTTTGGCCGTTATTTTCTTTTAAGGTAATGGCTGGCTTGGCCACTTCCTTCACTGCCAAATCTCCCCAGGTAATCTGTTTAAAACTACTGTGGATATTCACGTAATGAAAGGATTTATTGTCCTGCAATCTGGAATTACTCTCCAGATACTTGGTTAGTGCTTTCGCCTGATCCCGGTCATACAACCGCTCATGGAAATCTCGGATAAAGTCTAGTTTTTCCTTGGTATAGGACTTATCGCTCCATAATGCCCTGGTATAATAATGCACCTCTCCATCATCCAGCACCAGTACAATGGCCAGCGAGTATTCCTTCTCTTTTTCCAAAAGATCCTTGAGAGAAAAAGTGCCGTAAATCTGATTGTACTCTCTGCTCCAGCCCGAAACCTCTGAATCTTCAATCAGACGTTCTCCATCGATACTGCGCACTTCCACGCGAATCTGCGAAATGGCCCGACCAAAGCAGTCCACAATAAAGTTGGCGCTTCTTTCCTCGTCAAGCATGGTCACGGTATCTCTTTGGAAAGATACGTCCATTTCCGAGGTATAGCCATATAGGGTGTTGTATTTCACACCTTCATATTCCATTGTAACCACGGGCAAAGTGGCCTGGGCCATTTCCATGGTCATATTTTCCCGGTCTTTATTCATTATTTTGCCCATAATCAGTACTGTCAGCACAAAGGCAAGAAAGAATACCAGACCTTTCAAAATCATTTTTTTCATGCATCAAATTCCTGTAATAATCTATCCAAGGTGGGATGGAGATTTAACATCTCCTCCAAGCTTGTAACATCGTTCTTTTTCGGGCGTATGCCGGGTTCCTTCACCGCACGAATCAGGAGATTCTTGGGTGTATGCTCCATATCGATAAACTCCAGAATCTGGGTATGATAGCCCCACTGCTCCAGTAAATTGGCACGAATGGCATCCGTCACCAAAGCTGAGAAGCGTTCCTTTAACAACCCATATTTTAAAATCGGTTTCAGCTCCTGATTGGAAATCTGTCGATTCACCTCATGCTGGCAACAGGGCACCGCCAAAATCACGGAGGCTCCCCATTTGATTGCCTTATGCAAAGCATAATCGGTAGCGGTATCGCAGGCATGTAGGGTTACCACCATATCCACGCTATCCGCTCCTTCATAGGTACTGATATCTCCCGTCTCAAATTCCAACTGCTCATAACCCAGCTTTTGGGCCAAATCGTTGCAATGGTTTATCACATCTTCTTTTAAATCCAATCCGGTTACGCGAATATCTCTCTTTTGCTGTACATGCAGATAATAATACATGGCAAAGGTCAAATAGGATTTCCCGCAGCCAAAATCAATGATTCGAATGGTTCTGTCCTTGGGAAGGTTGTCCAATACGTCCTCGATAAATTCCAAATATCGATTAATCTGGCGAAATTTATCATATCGCGCCTTTACAATATGTCCATCCGGTGTCTGTACTCCCAGCCCGATGAGGAAATCCACCGGCTCCCCATCCTGAATAATATACTGTTTGGTTCGATTGTGGGAAAGGTCTCTGTTTTCCTCTGTCTTTTGTGCTTCCGACGGCTGCAATCTCTTGATTTTCAGGGTTTGCTTGCCCTTTTTCCCTACCAGCACCAAAACTTCCCTGGTGGGAAGCTTCGCCTCAAACTGCTTCATTAAATTCTCCAGGTATCCGTTAATCCGACCCGCCATTTCCTTGGCAGAAAAATTTTCATGATATACCTTGGTTCCCCGATAAGTGGTCTCCTGGAAAAATAATTCCTCCTTAATCAGCACGGGACGAATTTTGATTTTTTGAGCCACCTCCGGATTTCTGGAGTTGCTGATTACTATCTGATTCAGTTCTTTACAGAGGATTTCCTCTAATATTGTATCCCAATCGTTCATCTGTTTCCCTTTTAATAATAAAAAAATTCTCGCTTGCCGTTATGGCGTCTTCTATATATTTCATTACATACAAGCACCTGAATCATCATCTTTTTATCCTCCCGCTGTGTTACGGGACAGGTGGCCTGCTGTTCCTTTTGTTCTTCTTTTAAAAGCATATCTGTAATGGTAGATGCCAGTGTTTCCAGTCCCAAACGGTCCGGATATTCATCATATATCATGGCACCTTCATAGTCCATATGGTCAATAATACTCGCAATACGTTGCTGATACTCCTTCACCTTGGAAGGGAAGGTCTGTTGAAAATAATCAAAATCCTTCATAGCCTTCTTCTCGGTTCCTGTCCCAATATACTCGGGGTGCAGCATAAAGAAGGGAAGGGGATTTGTCTTCTGAAAATCCATACGCAGTGCCTCATAGTTATTTTTTAATAACATATGCGCACTGCGTATGTACTGTTACATTATGAATTATCTTAATACCTGAATACGTGCCATTGCTCTCTGCAAAGCGGTTTCCGCTCTGGCAAGGTCTGTTTCCTCGTGCTTACTTTGGATTCTTTCCTGTGCACGCTCTAAAGCCGCCTCAGCACGATGTTCGTCAATTTCTTCGGGCCACTCGATAATCTCCGCAAGGATCGTAATACTATCCGGTAAGATTTCGGCGAAGCCTGCATGAAGGGCTGCTATTTTCTCGCCTTCCTCTTCGGTAATTGTAAGAATACCCGGTTTTACAATTACGGTCATAGGAATGTGTCTGGCAAGAACACCTATTTCGCCCTCTGTGGTATTAAACTCCACCATTTGAACCTGTCCTTCATAAAACACTCGCTCCGGAGTGATGATACGCAGGCTAAAATTTTGTCCTTCTGCCATAGTCAAGTCCTTCCTATTCTTTAGGCCTTGGTTTTTGCAATTACATCATCGATGGTACCTGCATTTAAGAAATAGCTTTCCGGAATATCATCATGCTTTCCTTCCAGAATTTCTCTAAAGCCACGAATTGTCTCTGAAATAGGAACATACTTACCTTCCAAACCGGTAAACTGTCCGGCTACGAAGAAAGGCTGTGAAAGGAATCTCTGTACCTTACGTGCACGGGATACCACCAGTCTGTCCTCTTCGGAAAGTTCATCCATACCTAGAATTGCAATAATATCCTGTAATTCCTTGTATCTCTGAAGAATTTCCTGTACACCACGTGCAGTCTTGTAATGATCCTCACCGAGAATTCTGGGATCCAAAATTCTGGAGGTAGACTCCAAAGGATCTACTGCAGGGTAAATACCAAGCTCTACGATAGAACGGGACAATACGGTTGTAGCGTCCAAGTGAGCGAAGGTTGTAGCGGGTGCAGGGTCGGTCAAGTCATCCGCGGGTACGTATACAGCCTGTACGGAAGTAATGGAACCGTTCTTTGTAGAGGTAATACGCTCCTGCAAAGCACCCATTTCCGTCTGTAAGGTAGGCTGGTAACCTACTGCGGAAGGCATACGTCCAAGAAGTGCGGACACTTCACTACCTGCCTGTGTAAATCGGAAAATGTTATCGATGAATAACAATACATCCTTACCACCCTTATCACGGAAGTACTCTGCCATGGTAAGTCCGGTAAGACCAACTCTCATTCTTGCTCCCGGAGGCTCATTCATCTGACCGAATACCATGGTGGTCTTGTCGATAACTCCGGACTCTTTCATTTCGTGATACAAGTCGTTACCTTCACGGGTTCTCTCACCTACACCGGTGAATACGGAATAACCGCCGTGCTCGGTAGCGATATTACGAATCAACTCCTGGATCAATACGGTTTTACCTACACCGGCACCACCGAACAAACCGATTTTACCACCCTTCTGATAAGGACACAAAAGGTCTACGACCTTAATACCGGTCTCTAACAGTTCGGTCTCGGTAGACTGCTCTTCAAAAGAAGGAGCAGCTCTGTGGATGGGCTCGTAAGTAACCCCTTCAGGAGCCGGTTGATTATCAATCGCCTGGCCAAGTACGTTGAAAATACGGCCCAGAGTATTCTCACCTACGGGTACAGAAATAGGAGCACCTGTTGCGATAGCTTCCATACCTCTTACCAAACCGTCTGTGGTACCCATGGCAATACAACGCACTGTATCATCACCCAAATGCTGAGATACTTCTACGGTCAACTCTCCTGCATCTTTGGTGGGGATACGGATGGCTTCATTAATTTCAGGAAGTTTACCTTCGTCAAAGCGCACATCCAATACGGCACCGATGACCTGGGTAATCTTACCTTTATTTTCTCCTGCCATTTTTACCTCTTTCCTGCCCGGTAACCCGGACAATTCTTTCTATCCGGCAGGGCTTTGGCTATCCGATAGCCTCTGCGCCTGCGATAATTTCTGTCAATTCCTGTGTAATGGATCCCTGACGGGCTCTGTTATACATCAGTGACAGATTTCCAATCATTTCTTCCGCATTGTTGGTAGCATTATCCATGGCCTGCATACGGGCACCGTTTTCACTGGCAACCGCATCTACCATAGCACCGTAGATCAGGCTGGAAATGTACTTGGGAATAATCATGTCCAATGCTTCCACGTCTTCCGGCTCAAAGTTCATCAGGGTATTATCCTCTGCATCCTCTTTCACCTGCTCCGCATCATACTCTACCGGCAATAATTTCAGCAGGGTAGGTACGTGGCTGACTGTGTTTTTGAAAGCTGTGTAGGCAAGATAAATCTCGCCGATTTCTCCCTCCTCAAAGCGCTTCAAAAGTCTCTGAGTTAAAAGCATTGCATCTGCATAAGTGGGATCTTCGATTACTTCCGGCAAAACCTCTTTGATATCGTATCCGTATCTTTGAAGAATTTCCCGTCCTTTATTTCCGATGGCATATACCGAAATGTCTTCCTTGTTCCAGTTTTCGTTTCTGGTAACAAGCTTGGTGACGTTGGTATTATAACCGCCGGCAAGTCCACGATTGGAAGTAATGACGATAACCGCCTTCTTGGTGCACTCTCCGGGAGTGAGATATTTATGCTCTACATGGCCGACTCTGGACAAGATGCTGTTTACGGTCTCAAACATACAGTTAAAGTATGCTTTGGAACGTTCTGCGCCTGCTCTGGCACGCTGCAGCTTAACGGTGGAAACAAGCTTCATCGCCTTGGTAATCTGCTGTGTGCTCTGGATACTTCCTTTGCGGCGCTTTATATCACGCATTGATGCCATATAAAACGACCCCTTTCTTACTTGAACTGTGCCTTAAACTCACCGAGTGCCTTTACCAGAAGTGCTTCGGTTTCCTCGCTGATTACCTTTTCGGTAGCGATGTTTTCGGGAATCTCATGATACTTGGTATCCAAGAACTCAAAGAATTCCTTCTCGAAACGGGTAATGTCACTAACCGCAACATCCAAAAGATACTTCTTGGTAACCGCATAAATAATGATAACCTGGTACTGAACCGGCATGGGCTTATACTGAGGCTGCTTTAATACCTCTTTGATACGTTCGCCCTGTGCAAGCTTTTCCTTGGTATCCGCATCCAATTCGGAACCGAACTGTGCGAATGCGGCAAGCTCTCTGTACTGTGCAAGTTCCACACGAATGGGAGCCGCGATTTTCTTCATAGCCTTGATCTGCGCAGCACCACCTACACGGGATACGGAAAGACCTGCGTTAACTGCGGGTCTGAAACCTGCGTTGAACATTTCGGTTTCCAGATAAATCTGTCCGTCGGTAATGGAAATTACGTTGGTAGGAATGTACGCGGATACGTCTCCGGCCTGGGTCTCGATGATGGGAAGTGCTGTCAAAGAACCTCCGCCGTACTCATCGCTCATTCTGGCTGCTCTTTCAAGCAATCTGGAATGCAGGTAGAATACATCACCGGGATAAGCTTCACGACCGGGTGGACGACGAAGCAGCAGGGAGAGTGTACGGTAAGCGGTTGCATGCTTGCTTAAATCATCATAAACAACCAATACATCCTGTCCGTTCTCCATCCACTCCTCACCGATTGCACAACCGGAATAAGGAGCAATATACTGCAAAGGTGCAAGGTCACTGGCAGTAGATACAACAACGGTTGTATATGCAAGTGCACCAAACTCCTCCAAAGTCTTAACAATATTTGCAACGGTAGAAGCCTTCTGACCGATTGCAACATAAATACATTTTACATTCTGACCCTTCTGGTTGATAATGGTATCAAGCGCAATAGCGGTCTTTCCTGTCTGACGGTCTCCGATAATCAACTCACGCTGTCCTCTTCCGATGGGCACCATGGAGTCGATTGCCTTAATACCGGTCTGCAAAGGAGTGTCTACACTTTTTCTGGTAATAACACCACTTGCAACACGCTCAATTTTACGATACTTATCCGTAAGAATGGGGCCCTTTCCGTCAATAGGCTGTCCAAGTGCATTTACAACTCGACCAAGCATTGCATCGCCTACAGGTACCTCTACAACTCGACCTGTAGTCTTTACGATATCACCTTCGTTGATATTCTTGGAATTACCGAGAAGAACTACACCGACATTATCCTCTTCCAGATTGAGAACCATGCCGTAAATATCACCGGGGAACTCCAAAAGTTCACCCTGCATAGCGTTTTCCAGACCATGTACACGGGCAATACCGTCTGCAACCTGGATTACGGTACCCACATCGGATACTTCCAGTGTAGACGCATATCTTAAAATCTGCTCTTTGATAACAGAGCTAATTTCTTCTGGTCTCAAATTCATGAATCTGTCGCACCTTTCTTCCAGTGGTTAACCCAACTGGATTTGTAATAACTGCTTTTTTAATTCGCCAAGCTTTGTCGAAATACTGCTGTCTACCACACGGTCACCGATACGAATCACCATACCGCCCAGAAGGGAAGCATCCACCTCGTAATGAGGTTCCAGTGTTTCGTACTTGGTGGTGGCAAGAATTCTTGCCTCTATCTCTGCACGTTTCTTTGCATCGATTTCTACCGCTGTGGTAATAAAAGCCACACCGATTTTTGCATGTTCCTTCATCTTTGCGATAAAGTATTCTATGATTTCGGGAAGCTCCTTATAGCGCTCTTTCGAAACAATCACTTCTAAAAAACCTAATAACTCGTCACATACACGGCTCTTAAAAACCTGCTGCAAGATTTCGAGTTTTTCCTGCTTCGGAATACCGGGATGCTCCATCAGTTTATCAAACTGAGGATTCTCCTTTAAAATGTCGGAAATACCCACGACTTCATCGAAGAGAACTTTTCCCTTACCGGCTTCGTCCTGCATTGCTATTTCATAGAGAGCCTCACCATAGGTTTTTGAAACTAACTTAGCCATGTGTCATCACCCATTTCCTTTAGCGTCTCATCAATCAGTTTTTCCTGTACGGAAGTATCAATGGAAGCGGATACTACCTTGCCTGCCATTACGGAAGCGACGTTAATGATTTCCTTCTTCACTTCGTCGGAAACCTTCTGCTTTTCAAGTTCGGCTTCCACTTTTGCTCTTTCGAGAATGCGGTTTGCCTCTTCTTTTGCGGCAGCGATAATCTTTCCTTCGTTTTCAAGACCTCTTCTTCTGGCCTCGCTGAGGATTTCTTCTGCTTCCTTGTCTGCGACGCGAAGCTTCTCTTCATACTTGCTCTTTAACTCCTCCGCCTGCTCCATGCTGGTCTTGGCATCGGTAAGCTCTGTCTGAATCTTCTGCTTACGGTCGTTCAACAACTTTCTGACGGGATTGAACAGGAAATAACTCATGATAGCAAACAGGGCAAATACTGCGATAATGGTCAGTGTAGAATCGGCAAACAGCTGCCAGTCTATACCAAACATTCTATCGTAGGTTTCACCTGCTGTTAATAGAATCATGCTGTTCTCCTTTCTACCAGAGCAAAGGCTTTACGAATAACAGAAGAATTGCAACCAAAAGGCCGTACAAACCGGTTGTCTCTGCTACTGCCTGACCGGTAATCATGGTAGTGGTAATATCAGATTTTGCTCCGGGATTGCGTCCTACAGCAGCTGCTGCATGACCTGCTGCAATACCCTGGCCTACGCCGGGTCCGATACCGGCAATAACTGCCAAACCGGCACCGATTGCGGAACAACCTAAGATAAAATTCTCATCAAAATTCATTTTCTATTCCTCCTAAAATGATATTGTTTTTTTATATCCTCTTATGCTTCGTCTCCAATGGCACCGGAAACAAATGTCATTGTCAGCATACAGAATACGTAAGTTTGAATTACTCCGGAGAACAAATCGAAGTAAACATGAAGTGCTGCCGGCCAAATCAATGCAATCCACTTCAAGATACCGTAAACCAAAGTCATCATAATTGTTCCGGACAAAACGTTCGCAAACAAACGAAGTGACAATGATACGGGAACCGCCAATTCACTGATGATATTGATGGGCAACCAGAGCGGCAACCATGGCGGAAGCGGAGAACACATGCTTGTCCAAATATCTTTTGGCTTCTGATACTTAATCTGATTGTAATGAATCAGGATAAAGGTCAGCACACCCAGCGGAAATGTTACACCATAATCGGCTGTAGGTGGACGAAGACCCAAAAGACCGGAAATGTTGCTCACCAGGATAAAGATAAAAATCGTACTGATATAGTTGCGATACTTGACCGCACTCTTTCCCATGCTGCCCTCAACGATACCATCCAGCTTCTCGACAATCAGCTCCACAATGTTCTGGAAGGTTCCGGGAACTTCCGCTCCCTTTTTGATCACCTGTCCGGCCGCAATGGAGAAACCGATAAGGATGAGCATAACCAGAAGTAAACATACATGTGTCGTTGTTATCCAAGCCTCATGTCCCAGAAAGTTATACTTAAAAAGACCATGAACCATTACATCAATGTCGTTGGATAACAATATTCCTTGCATCATGCTTTCACCTCCCTTTCGTTATTTTCTTCGTCCTCCAAGAGTGGCTCCGGAATGGGATCCTCCTGATGGAAGGCTTTATTGCATAATTTATGAGTAATCGGCTGAAGAAAAGCCGCACCCTTCAAACTCATGTAGCCCAAAAATACAATGAGCGGATTCATGACTTTCGTCACACAAATCACCGCCATAAAGGCTACCAGAATAAAATAGCGGACCAGATATCCCGCAATCGCCTGTTTCTGCGCATAGGCCTCACTGACTCCCAGCGATCTGTCCAGCACATGATACATGTGATTGACCGCCGCTACCGCCAAAAGGATACCAAACCAAAGGCTCTTGGTATAAAACCAGATTTGCTTGGAAAAAACCAAACCGATCACCTGGCAAACGACTCCGAAGGCAAGCATTCCCAGAATCATCTCCAGCAGGATTCTATTGCAGTTTTTTAGTTTCTCCAACACTTTCCCGGACATCCTTTCTCTGTGTATCGTCTGTCGCTTCGTCGTTTTTTTCAGAAAGACCGGCTCTTTTGTCCGAACTCTTCAAAAGCGGCTTCACCATACGGCAAACATTCTGCCACCCGGCTATTGCTCCCAAAAAGAAGAAAACCACCATAATCCAGGAGGTGTGAAGCTTCCGATCCAGAAACCAGCCAAAGGCCGACATCATCAGTGTAGGGACAATCATATTGATGCCAAACTGGGTAATCAGAAACAGGGAACGATATACATTTTTATCATAAGAATTTTTTCGTTTCACCTGTCCGTCACTCCTACTTTGCCCCTTTGGGCATAGACACCCAACATTAAATTTAAGTATACCTATTTTTTGCCAAATTGTCTATAAAAAACTTATTAAATCTCGTCAACTTTTTCTCCAAAAAATAACGTTTTTCGGCAGGAAGCATTTGACGAATCGCCCGGAAAGGTCTACTATGAATACAATACTATTCCACGAAAGAAGGTAGCCTATGAAACCACTTCAGATCTATCGCAAACGACTGATTCCCCAGGAATGCATTTTGCTGAAAGGAGACGAAATCGTCCGGCAAGATGACGAGGTGATTGTCACAAAATGGAACACTCTGAAACCCGGTAAGGACTTTACTCATGGTTGCTCCTGCTACTACCTAAAGCTTGGCATAAAGGTCAGCAAGTTCTACCGGGCTGACAATTCCCTGCTGTACTGGTATTGTGACATCGTGGATTTTGATTTTAACGAGGAAGAAAACTCCGTCACCGTTACCGATTTACTGGCAGATGTGGTGATATATCCGGACGGCAATTACCGGGTTGTGGATTTACCCGAGCTGGCAGAAGCCTACGAAAAGCAGCTCATCACCGCTTCCCAGATGACCGCCTGTCTTCGCAGAGTAGACAACCTGCTTTTCACCATCTACCGGAATGAATTTGACAAGCTGCAAAGTCCCTTGGCTGAATTATAAAAAGTATTTCGCAAAAACAGGGGTACAAGGAAAATGGCTCTTATTCCAAAGTCATTTTCCTTGTACCCCTGTTTTATTTTCCTATCCGTAATCACGCTAATAAAAAATATGATGTCCAATGGTAATGCCGGTCAAACCGGCCACAGGTCTTCGGAAGAATACACAGTTTCCAACGGTGGTTTTGCCGGCCATCGCCTCATCTGCCGCACGATAACAGCTTTCGTTTGCCTTGTTGGTGGCAAGTGCCAACTCCAGACGTCCGCTTTCCGCAGGAGAAAACTGTCCTTTTTGATATACCACTCCCACCAAAGTATTGGGGAATTGGTTGCTGAGCATTCGATTGATTACCACACTTCCCACAGCCACCTGCCCTTCATAGGGTTCTCCTACTGCCTCGCAATAGATCAAATTGGCCAGAAGGTATCGGTCTCCATCCGCGAAGGTAATGTCGCCGATGCTTCTCCAGGTTCCACCCGCCGCCAGCTGAGACAATCGGATTTCTTCCTCCAGCTTTTTCTTCAGGTAAGTCAGGTCCTCTTCCTTTTTCCTGATGTCTGCCTCGTACTGGGCTGCCTTTGCTTCTGTGGCCTCAATATTGTCCTCGTACCGGGCAATGGTTTTGGAGGTCTGACTAATCAGTCCGGCCACCTTATTCTTTTCCTGCTCCGCCTCAAGAGACAAATTGTCCAAAACCGCCATTTCATATTCCAGGGTTTCTTTGGTTTCCTGCACATAATCCCGGTTTTGCTTGTACTCCTCCAGCTTTTGCTTGTCGTAATTATCAATCTGCTCGTACCAGTCCGCTTTATTCAGCATACTGAAAAACTTGGTGATGTCCAAAATGGCACTTACCATATCGGAATCATTTCGTTCGTACATGGATCTGACGCGAACCACCATGCTTTCATACTGTTCTTCCTGGATTTTTATGGCCTCTTCCAGCTTATTGGTGGCCTCTGCAATACTCTGTTCCTTCTCCGCGATCTGATTTTCCAGATCCTCCAGGTGTTCACTAACCTCTGTAAGCTCTGTTTTCAGATTCTTCAATTCTTTTTCCAGGCCTGCCTGATTCTCCTTAAGCCGATCCAGCTCATCCTGGGTCTTATCCAGCTTGTTTTCCAGAGCATCCTTTTCTTTTTCTGCCTGATCAATCTGCTGCTGTGTACTGTTGGCTGCCTGAACCGTTTGGGGCGGTTCCACAAAAAGGATTTCATGCATCATGAAACAGGTAACCAGCAACAATGCAATATACTTTGCCCGTTTCACGTGCTTCACTCCTTTCCGTTTCCCGGGCTCTTTGGGAATTATAATTGAATTTTAATGGTTTTTCCGGTTCTGCTGTATGGGATGATGGTTATGCCTGCTGCCGCAAACATCTTCTTTGCCGCCTTATTGGTAGGGGTTCCCTCATACTTATCGCTGTCATATACCACGCAGGTGATTCCCGCCTGAATAATTGCCTTGGCACATTCATTGCAGGGGAACAGCGATACATAAAGCTTCGTCCCCTCCAGGGAACCGCCTCTGTAGTTTAATATGGCATTCAGTTCCCCATGGGTCACGAAGGGATATTTGGTATCCAAAAGCTCTCCCTCTCTCGCCCAGGGAAACTCCTCATCGGAGCAACCCTTAGGAAATCCGTTGTATCCCATGGACAATATTTTATTGTCCTTGCTTACAATACAGGCTCCCACCTGGGTATTGGGGTCCTTGGACCGCATCCCGGCCAGATGCGCCACACCCATAAAATACTCATCCCAGCTGATGTAATCTTGTCTTTTCTCGCTCATCTTTGCGTCCTATCTTATAAGGTACCGAAAATACGGTCTCCCGCATCTCCAAGTCCGGGCACAATATAACCGTGATCGTTTAACTTTTCATCCAAGGCACCGATGTATACATCCACATCCGGATGGGCCTCGGTAAAGGTTTTCACGCCTTCGGGAGCCGCAATAATGCACATAAAATGAATATTTTTGCAGCCCTTATCCTTTAACATCTGTACCGCTGCCGCAGAAGAACCGCCGGTAGCCAACATGGGGTCTACCACAAACACTTCTCTCTCTGCACAATCTGCAGGAAGCTTACAATAATATTCCACCGGTTCCAAGGTCTCCGGATCTCTGTAAAGTCCGATATGACCCACTTTTGCTGCAGGAATCAGGTTCAGCACACCGTCAACCATACCAAGTCCCGCACGAAGAATGGGAATGATTGCCATCTTCTTTCCCTTTAATTCTTTCACGGTCGCAGGGCAAATTGGAGTTTTAATCTCTACATCCTCCAAGGGAAGATTTCTGGTGGCTTCATAACAAATCAGCATTGCAATCTCACTGATGGTCTGTCGAAAGTCCTTGGTACCTGTGTCCTCTCTGCGGATAAAACCGATTTTGTGCTGTAACAAAGGATGATCCATAACTACTACTTTTGCCATATTTAATTCCTCCATAAGTTTAATAATATGATGTAAGTCTCAAAAATTACTATCTGTGATGAAATGGTTACTCTGCACGACCTGCCCCCAAAATCCATACAATATTCGCATGTCGTGAGTTTATAAGGCCTCTCTTTTAGAATGAATGGCCGCCGCCACCCCCCGAGGAGCCGCCGCCTCCGCCACCCGAAGAGCCACCGCCGCCGGAAGAGCTGTCGGAGGATTCCACGGGAGAATAGATCTTCGTGGTATGGGTTTTTCTTTCCCGCACATCGTGCAATTCAAACTGCAATCTGGCCTTCTCCAGCAGTTCTCTTTCGGAAGGCTTTCCCAGCCTGGATGCCATACTGATAATACCGAAATTGATTAATCCCGCAGCCAATAATGCAATCAGGAAATTACTGATATACTTCATGGGTTGGGCAATTCTGTCTCCGTTCACCACCTGATATACCTGATCAAATGCCTCGGATGCGCAGGTAAAATACTCCTGCCTGCCGGCATATTTATAGACATTGTCCGTGATCGTATAAGCATAGGACGAGCCTAAAATCGAATACATATTCCCGTCGGAGAACAAATAAATTTCCCGATTACGCATATCAATGGTAAACAAAACACCATTTTCCACACCCTCGCCCAGCATGTCATGGAAATAGACTTTGGAAAAAGAAGCCGTGGAATGATTATTCACATCCACCGTAACAAACAGGGCATTGGCAAACCCGGTAATCCGTTTCATCTCTTCCACCAGACTGCTTTCTTCCTCTCCTGTAAGCAAATCCGCGTAGTCATCCAAGTAGACACCATACCCGGTTTCTTCGTTTACAAAGCGAAGGGTTTTCTCTGCTCTCGCCACGTTGGTATTGGTCAGGAACAAGAAGCCAATCAGGACAAGGGGCAGAAAAAGCTGCCAAAACCTTGATATTTTATATGGTTTATCGATTTTCATATTCCTGACCTCCTCTCTTGTCGAACTGAGGGAGAGGCCTGCAGGTCAGCTCATTGTGGCTTCGCATAATATCCAAAAAGCTCCAGCCTACCAGCAATAAACAGGCTACTACAATTCCGTAATAATACAAATCCGAAACCGGATGGAACAGCCCCACAAGGATACACGCCAGTAAAGCAGCCACCGGTTTCAGAAAGGCTTTCCTTTTGAAGGACCAACGCTCCACGGAATCCTTCCGGGAAGAAATGTCCTGCATTGATTTGGGTTTTCCCTTTATCAGACGAACAAAACGGCTGACCACAATCGGGAACCCGACTAAGATATAAAAGAACAACGCTATGGCGAAAAAATCACTGAATTGTTCTCGGACATCAAGAAAACGTAAAACAAACAGGAGCATTCCGATAAAGGAGTAGCCCAATAACAGAATGGCAATTTGAAGTCCTGTTTTTTCCGACTTTTCAAGACGTTTTTGCTCCTTTTTTCGAAGCCTTTTTGCTTCCTTTTCCGAAAGCGGCAGTTCTCGCTTTCCGTGAATCTTCACATACCCCTCATCATCCAGCATGGTATGCCTGTTATAAATTCGATTCATCTGACGATTGATCAAAAACATGGCTACAATGGCCGCAAACCCGGCAATTGTGGTCACCATTAACGGCGAAAGGGTAAAGGCCAGGTTCAGCAAGACAAAAATAGGCAAGGTAAAAAGTAAGGTACCCAGCAAAAATTTCTTATAATCCATGGGAATATCCGCTGCAATTTTGCCGGTTTGACCGTTCACCACCGCATAGCAGACGCTTTTTCCATCCGCGTTGCGGTTGGCCAAAAACCATACCGGGAACAGACCCATCTGTACCTGTGTATTCTTTGGTTTTAATTGTTTTTCCAGCTTTTCCCGGTTCAGGGAACTTTTCGTGCGAAGCTTACGCATGGCGCGATAAGAACAATCCTTTGCCACCAGGGATTTCCCCTTATCCTCATAAACATTGTAATCCACATCGCTCATATCCGCATAAAATCCGCTCAGATATGTAGGTTTAAAATCTTCCGCATCCTGCATATCAAAGGGCGCAATGGCTCCGCTTAAGCTGTCCGAAAATTTAGAGGATGCATCATAGGAGAGCCCTTCACAGGTTTCACTCACCTGAAAGTCCACATCATAATGATCCGTGTAAACATAATCGCCTCTTCGATATTCGGTTGTACCGGTGGTGTGTACCGGACCCCTGGTAGAAAAGCCATACACCCAGTAAGGCATATAAATCCCTCGGAATCGTTCCACATTGGTGTCCAGTCGAAAATCCTTGGGTGCAAACAAAGAGCGACGAAGCAGCCCCCTGTAAGCCCGCATACAATCCAGCTTGGTGATTTTGAAGGGAATCACATAATCCGGACATTTTTCATCCGTCAGCCTGCCCTCCAAAAGGTCAGAACTGCCACAATAATTACAAAAAGTGGCCGCTGTCGTATCATCCGTCAGCAATTCACCGCCACATTGGGGGCAGGTGAATCGATAGGCTTCGAAAGTCTGACGTCCCGTTGCCAGAATCTTCTTATTTTCATTCTGACTCGCAATTTCCTGCGGGTCAAAATCCCCCTGACAATGGGCGCATTTCATTTTTTGTGTAGCGGGATCAAATCGAAGCTCACCGCTACAGGAAGGACATGCAAACATAATAGTCTCCGCACTCCTTTATCTTTGATTAATTTTCCAATGCGGAAATTTTGTTGATTCTTCTCTGGTGCTTTTCTTCCTTGGAGAACTCTGTGTTTAAGAAAGTATCTACAATATCCAGGCCCAAATTCACACCTACCATACCGCCTCCGAGTGCCAACACATTAGCATCATTGTGAAGTCTGGTCATCTTTGCAGACAGGGTGTCAGAGCAAAGTGCGCAACGAATTCCCTTTACTTTATTCGCTGCAATGCTGATGCCGATACCGGTGGTGCAAACCACAATACCCTTCTCGCACTCTCCCGCTGCCACAGCCTTTGCCGCTGCCACACCGAAATCCGGATAGTCTACGCTGGATTTATCAAAGCAGCCAAAGTCCTTTACTTCATAACCGCTTTCCTCTAAGTGCTTCTTTACCTGCTCCTTTAAATCAAATCCGCCGTGATCGCTTCCAATTGCAATTTTCATTCGAATACCCTCCACATATTTTTATTTGTTATTTCCTACCCAGACCACTTTATGGCCTGCTGCCTTTAACAGTCGATTCATAATAGCCTCTCCCAAGCCTTCCTTCCAAAAGCCTTCGGAATAAATTCTGGTTACGCCATCTTCATCAAATTCCCGCAAAACACCGTACAAATTTCGGGCAATTTCTTCCTCGTTTGAAATACTGCCCACCACCCGAACCACCTGGGCCCGATAGCCTGCTGCCGATTCACTGGTGGCAATGACACCGGTTTTTTCACCCTTTTGTTCATCTTCTTCCACATGCCGGTTAATATATGCGATTACATCCGCTTCCGGTCCGGCCACAATGGTAAGCTCTCCCTTGGGCGCATAATGTCGATATTTCATGCCGGGTGCTCTGGGAGCCTGTTTGGAATCCGCATCAATAATCGCCTGATCCCATTCCACCTTTCCCAAAACCTTCTGAAGCATTTCTTCCGTAATATATCCCGGTCTCAATATCTGAGGGGGCGTGGTGGTCAAATCAATAATGGTGGATTCCAATCCGATTCCCACGAAGCCTCCGTCAATAATCATATCGATTTTCCCTGCCAGATCCTCAATCACATACTTTGCCAATGTGGGACTGGGTTTTCCGGAGGTATTGGCGCTGGGAGCCGCAATATAACCGCCACTGCACTCGATCAGCTCAAGGGCCGTCTTATGTACCGGCATACGCACCGCCACCGTCTCCAAACCACCGGTGGTCTCATAAGGCACCGCATCGGATTTGGGAAGCACCATGGTCATAGGCCCCGGCCAGAACGCATCCGCCAAAAGATAGGCCTCCCTGGGGATTTCCTTTACGATTTTCTTTAGGGCCTCCATATTGGCAATGTGCACGATTAATGGATTGTCGGAGGGACGCCCTTTTGCCGCATAAATCTTTTTGGAAGATTCCGGATTCAACGCATCTCCGCCCAATCCGTATACCGTTTCCGTGGGAAATGCCACCAATCCTCCCTTTTGCAGAATCTCTCCCGCAAGGCGAAGGGCTTCTCTATCCGGTTGTTCTTCCGTCATTGAAACAATTTTGGTTTCCATACTTTTTTGCCCGTTTCTTTTCTAAAAGTCATACTTATTCGTATTATACCACAATCGACAAAAAAGTGCCAACTCCAAAAAAGTGGCAACCTTCCCTCCGAAAGTCGCCACTTTACTTTCCTATTTACTTTTTCATCAATAAATCAATACTGTCCTGCAGCATTTCCTGAAAATTCCCCGTGGCTGCTTTCTTCACGGTTTTTTCCGTTTCCCGCTTCGGTTGGTCCATACTCCGAAAAGCAGGTGTTACCATAGTGACCATATACAGGTCGTTTTTTAAGTAGATTGCTTTATTTTCCTCCTCCGTGACTCCACTTCCCGTGGGCAAAACCGCATTTTTCGGTCATCTGCATCCTTGCAAATGCTACTTCTTGTACTATATATCGGTTACTTTTTGAAATACTTAACTATATTTAGTGGTTTTTTGAAATTTTTTTAATTTTTCTGTTTCAGCCACTCCACGATACCCTCTGCCACCGCCCAGGCAATACGGTCCTGATATTCCCCGGTGCACAATGCCCCGGCTTCTCTTTTATTTGACAAAAAGCCGCATTCCACAATGGCTGTAGGCACCTTGCTGTTTCGCAGAAGATAATAGTCCTTATTTCCCTTGGTCTGTCTGTTATTTTCCGGATCCACCCGTTCCACCAGGCTTTCCTGCAAAATACCGGCCAGGGCTTTCCCTTCTCTGCTTCCCTCATAATAAAAAACCTGGGCTCCGTGAATGGATTCCTTGGGGTAACTGTTTTGATGAATGCTGACGCACAAATCCGGATGAGCTTCGTTTATAATTTTCACACGGTTTTCCATGTCCTCCCGCTTCTGCCGTTTTGAGTCGGACAAGGCCAGGTCCCTATCCTCCTGCCTGGTCAGAGTTACCTCCACGTCAAGCGCCTCCAGATACCGGGCCACTCGCTCTGCAATCGCCAGGTTCACATCTTTTTCCAAAATCCCATTCATTCCAACCTTTCCGGGATCAAACCCTCCGTGCCCCACGTCAATTACCACCTGCGCCGGTCGATTGGTCAAAACGGCTGCGCTGACCGCCTGTTCCTGTATCGCTACTTCCCGTCCCAAAAGTGCCATGGAAAGCAAAAACAGTAGTGCACAGCATTGCTCCATATATTTTTCTACTCTGTCTCTCATACCAAGCCCCGATTGCCATTTGTTTCAATATATGAAAAAAAGGACTGCTTATGCCCACATAAGCAATCCTTCTCATTATTTCATACCGGTAAATGCATAAAACAGCTCCCATACGGCCGGGGTACCATAGCCCAGACGCCATACCGCCAGGCCTCCGATTTTGTTTGCGATCATTACATTGATTTTCATTTTCAGAGACTCCAGATCCTCGAGCCATACTTTATAGGTGGCACTTCCCTGGGTCCACTCCAAATAATTCTGGCAGGTGGTTTCATCCCAGGTGGGCTTAATACTGAACTTGCTCAAAAAGCTTTGGGTATTGGCCACTGTCAAAAACTCATCGGAAACCTGCGCTCCATCAATTTTCCATACAATTGTATACAAAGGAAGTCCGTTTATTACCTTTTCCGCCGGCACCTTTTCCAGGGTTTTCTCAATACCTCTTGTGACATAATCGATACTAGCCACGCTGCCGGGATCCGAACTGCCGTGCCAATGCTCATCATATCCCATGATGATAACATAATCCACAACCTGTCCCTGGATATCCAGTCTGCGGTATTCGTTAAAATGATAAGGAACATAATTGTCCACCGAAAGAATCAGACCCTTTTCATGGCACAGTACGGAAAGCTCTCTCAAAAACTGGGCGAAGTGCACGCCGCACTCTTCATTTAACTGTTCGAAATCCAGATTAATTCCATCCAGTCCCAATTCCACGGAAATATCCACAATTCCCTGCTCCAGCTTTTGTCTGGCTTTTGTGGAAGAAAGCATGGTCAGACAGCTGATTGGGTTTCCGGTTTCCAGTTCATAGTTAAAATCATCCAAAACACCCCACACCTGAAGTCCCAGCTGATGGGCTCTTGCCACATAGGCAGTATCTCCGAAGCTACGGAAATTTCCTTCATTATCCGTGAGACTAAACCATGTGGGAGCAATGACATTCAGTCCCTTCGTACCGGCCACCATACTGTCGATGGTGGTATTGCCTCCCACACCACCGATGGAGTGCCAGCCAAGACTTACTTTTTTATCCAAACCAAGCGAAGGATATTCCGGCGCCACATAATCCTGAACTGCCACAGGTGTACGAAGGGTATCCTCGCCAATCATCTTGTTTTCCACATATCCGATGATGGCATCTTCCGTTTTCACCTTGCACCAGGTCTCCATTCGTTCCAGAACCACCAGGGTATCTCCCGCCCGAACCTGCGTCATAATCGGACTCTTAATACCACCCTTAAGACGTACCTGCGTGTCCTTCTCTACCGTTGCCACCGTTTCCTGTGGCCAATCGGTTACAAGCTGCATATGATAGTCGTATACCTGATAGGAAAAATTGGTAAACAGCTTCACAAAATCCAAAGCCAGATAGGTCTTATCCCCTTTGCGAAACCAAACCACATAGGAAACGGTATTTTCCGCTCCCCCACGAGTATATTTTCTCTGATCAATATCGGCCTGAATAGTTTCCAACGCATCCGTATATAATAAGCTTCCCTCCGCCTCATCCAGATAGAAGATCTCATTGAGATACTTACGAACCGTACCAAGCTCCAGATAGCATACGCCCTCCTGTACCAGGGCCCGATCCTCCAGCAAAGCATTTTCATACAGGATTGCCCGATTCTGCTCCGGCACATTATAATAATGGGCCAAATCCACCTCTTCTTTGCTATAGGAATATTTTTCTTTCAGTTTCAGTCCGATTGCCCCACCGGCAATGATTAGGATTAATAATATGACGAAAGCTACAATTCCAACCTTTTTCTTCATACTTGAGGGACCTCTTCTCTCAATAATATAGCTGCCCGCAAAAATACGGACAGCTATATTTTAACACACGAATCTGATAACGTCATTATTTTTTGTTTCTTGTCAGGAAACAATCCAGCGATTCTTCTCTGTTTTTTGACATTGTGTGGCCCCCATAAGACAGGGAATCACAATTCATGGTTTGCACAGGACATAAAATCAGTGGTCGATATGCCGAAAATCCACCTGGGAATACTTACCGTGTTCATCCACTACAATTCGGTCTACCATATAAGCCGTATCCTCCATTACGCTAGCCAGCGAGGTGCGAAATCCGTCCATTCGATATAACGTGTCTTCACTGATTCTTTGACTGAGGACTTCAAACAAATCCGGCTCCTCTTTTTCTTCGTCATTCATGCGGTGTCCCCCTCTCGGATTCTCCCACCAAAAGGACGTGATATATAATTTGGGAGAACCCCTAAAGAATCAATAAATGCCACCGGAGATACTTCTATGCCACCAAAAAACGAAATGAATTATTTTGTGAAAATTTAGTTGAATTAACTTGATCAAGCACGTTCACTTGTAAGACATCCTATCCCAAGAATACCCAAAAAAGGATATAGAAACCCCTTCGCATATTTTTTCGGGAATCGGACATGATAAAATTGTTCTGATAAATTTGGAAAATATGAGCGAATGCTCCGTAAAAAAACAGATGGTATAGATGTTTGCCTCCTCCCCGTATCCGATTTACCGGAGGCATTTATCGTATTTATTATACCACACGAAATCATTTTTACAAGCCGGGAAGCCAAAATATAAATTTTTGTTAAACTCCGCTGCCATTCTATTGACTGTCCTCCCGTTAAAGTATAATATACTTGTAACCCGATCCACAAATATGCATAATTTATGCAGGAAAGGAAGGCGCGTATATGAAGATTGAAAAATTAAGCGAAAATCAAATCCGTTGTACTCTCACCAGGGAAGATCTTGCAAGCCGTGAGTTAAAATTAAGCGAACTTGCATACGGCACCGAAAAAGCCAAAAGTCTTTTCCGGGACATGATGCAGCAGGCAAACTTTGAATTTGGCTTCGAAGCAGAGAATATCCCTCTGATGATTGAAGCAATTCCCCTAAATGCGGAATGTATCGTATTGATTATCACCAAAGTGGAAGATCCGGAAGAACTGGATACCCGTTTTGCCAGAATCACACCTTCCTTGGAGGATGAGGATAATGAAACGGATGAGGACGACGAATACTCCCGGGAAGAAGCTTTAGACCTGTTCCATCGTATCGAAGAGCACGCACCCTGTGAGCCCACCGAGTTGCCCGGAGCTCCCAAAACCAAAATATTCCGTTTTCGTTCCTTAGGTATCCTGATGGATGCTGCCGCCCGGATTGCAGATTGCTTTGACGGGGAAAGCGCACTGTTTAAGGATGCAAAGGATAACAGTTATCTTTTGGTTCTGACCAAAGAGGTATCCGGCGAAGAGGCATTGCGTCAGTTCCAGAATCTTTGCAATATTCTCTCCGAGTATAGCACCATAATCAATAACCGTACCATGAACTTTAGCTTCCTGCAGGAACATTTTGATATGCTGATTGCCCGGAATGCAATTCCCTCTCTCAGCGGCAAAACAGAATAAATACAAGAAAAAACAGCCTACACGGCTGTTTTTTCTTTCTTTAAATAAACTGTTGCGATAAAATCCTCTTCCGAGCATTCCAGTTCCATTTTCCCACCTATCTTTTCCACAATCTCTTGTGTATTCCGAATACCGAATCCATGGTTCTTTTTATCCAGCTTACTGGTTTCTACATTATAGTTTTTATCAATGTGTTTCTTCTCACTTACAGAATTGGTAACTTTCATGCAAAAAAACAATTTTCCATCCTTAAATTCCACCTTCAAAACACCCTTTTGCAGCCTTGTAAGCTCCTCCACGGCATTGGATAAAATATTACCCAAAACGGTACACAATTGAGCGTCTGCAATCAATATGTTCTCCGGTACCATTCCCAATACGATAACCGAAACCCCGGGAGGCAAAGCAGAAACATAGTAATTCAGCAAAACTTCAGCCGTCAGGTTTCCTACCACAATATTTTTCCCCTGTATTGTTTTCAGTCCACCAATCAACTGGTCTAGATAGTTTTTTACCGCCTCCGGATTGTTCGCTTCATTCAATTGGCGCAAACAAATAAAATGATTCATCATATCATGCCGGTAGCTTCTTGTTTCCTCTTCCTTTTGCAGCAGCATGCGATAATGATTTTCCTTCATTTTCCCCATTCGCTTCTCTATCTCGTAAACATCATTCAGGGAATCACTCACCCGGTCAAGATAAATAACAATCCACATCATCAGCGCAATGGTTACATATCCAATTGTGGAAACCAAGTTCACTCTCTGATATTTCGGGGTATTCTCAACATACTTGCGCATGGAATGCAGCCATTCTACAATCAGCGTCTGAACAAGTAGCAAGGCCGAGGCAACATAAGGAAGCTCCCTATTCATTTTGTATCGATATACCCTACGGTTTTGATTCAATATATCCATCAGCCAAACAATGCAACACAATACTATCAAAAGCAGCAAGGATATAGCATTTTTCATAACAGCAATCCGGATATTATCCAAATTCTGAACCGGCAAAAATCCCACAATAAAATACTTAACAGAGGTATCAATCGCATTTAAAAATAATTGTTGTAAAAAAATTTTCTTTATCGTATCAATTAATCTGTCCTTATAGCTAAACACCGCTGTGATTATAACAAGAGGGCTTGCAAACAGATAATAGTAATAATTCAAGTGGTTTCCGGAGACAAATATAACAATGGTATAGAGAACACATCCGACCAACGCCGAAACAAATCGATCCACTTTTTTTCGATATACAAGTTTAAAAGCAATCATGATTTTCGAAAGCTCAATCATAAAAGCAAGAATGTACAGCATTTGTTCCACTATGGCTTCCTCTCTTTCCAACACTTTATTATTTTTTTATCACATTCTTGTGCCGAAATCAACCTGGACAAAAAAAGACACCTTCGCGGTGTCTTTACAAATGGTCAAATTACCCAACATACAGTCAAGTAGCATTTCCCCTTTTCTATAACTATTATGATTAAACTGTCGGCATAACCACAGAAAAGATTCCCATAAACAGTTCAAACAAATCTGTTATCATACAAGTATTTCCTCCTTTCTCTTCGTTCTCTTGCCAATCTGACCTCTGACTCGAAAAAATCTTTTCCGATTTATGTGATCATCATATCTTTCCATAATTGACATCATACTCCATGTATGCTTTTTCAAACTCCTTACGGATTCGGGTAGAAATCTTTAATTCCTCTCTCCCCACCTTAACAACATGATCCGTCACACAAAGCACTGCATGCATATTGATAACATATTGTCTGCTGATTTGAAAAAACAACTTAGGATTTAACTCCTTTAAAATAACCTTTAGGGACTCTTCCCGCCGAAACACTTTATCATCAACTACAAATTCCGTATACCCATTGAATGCCCTGACATACAGAATATCCCTTTGTGGTATTTGATACAGATTTCTATTATAATATAACTCCAAGGTCTCTGTACCAAGCGGTGCAGAAACCGCCGCCATAATAGCCTCTGTTATTTCCGCCACGTCAATTGGTTTTGTCACATAACGAAATGCCTGAAATTGAAATACATCTTTAAAACGATCTTTGGAACCGGTTACCATTATAATCTTGCACTTTTCATTTTTTGTTCTTATTTTTTTTCCGATTTCTATCCCGTCCATTTCTTCCATTTCAATATCCAAAAACAGGATATCAAAACCAATTTCCGATTCCAGCAACTTTTTCCCCGTTAAAAATGTAGTATATCGAGCATCTATATTTTGCTTTGATAAAATTTGATTTGCGTGAGTATAAATATCATTTATGCAGGACTTCTGGTCATCACAAATAGCAACTTCCAACATATAGGATACCTACCTTTCTTTTTCGATATATTCATTATACCGAATTTTGCACAAAAGTGTAAAGAATCTCTGTTTTCGAGCAATTAACTCCTTTAGCGTTCCATTTCCATTGATATGACACCCCAAAATTTATCCCTTTTCCCTTCTATAAAGCATTCAATAACCTTGCTGCCTCTGTCATATAATCCTGTCCTTCCCCAATATAAATCATTCTTTTATCATTATCGGTTTCCATTATTATTTCTCTGATGTCAACTCCCAAAACGCTCCATTCGAATGCAGTCACATAACAATCCACATCCCGAAAAGAGGGAAGATGATAGACCACCTGTCCCTGATACTTGCCATAGCTCTTATTTCCAATCAGCCACACATTTTTCAAATTTAAATAAAGTGACAAATAAAGAATTTCTGCGCTACTCATTGTATTTTTATCAATAAAGCATATTATTTTATCGAATTTTTTGCACCCGGTGGAAGCTTGAAAAACGTTTTCCTTCTTTTTGTATTTTAATGTACAGATTTCTCCGCCATCCAAAAAAAAATTCGCGATTTCAACTGTATTTTCTACTTTCCCTCCCATATTCCCTCTCAAATCAAGAATAATGTTTTTAGAGGGGCACAGACTCAATAATCGTTTCACTTCTTCCGTCGTTTTATCTTGAAAGCTTCCCCACTGCACAAAAAATGTATCATTAAAAATCGAATCATGCAGCACCCTTTCCCTTCCATTTTGAAATCGGTATTTCATTCCCACATAAACATCTTCCCGAATTTTACTTTTTAGCTCCTGATTTATTTCAAATACAGTCTTCTTTCGGTTTGAAAGAACAATTGGGGTGTCCAGATACAACGAATTTCGATTTATAAAGTCAACACACATCAACACATTTTTTTCGCCGATTCTTTTTTTATCAAATCCGGATATTTTAATCCTCTGTAATAAATTTCTCATGATAGCCATTGATGATATCCTTTGTATTTTCACACAACACTTCGTTCCTACCGGTTCTCATATAACATAGCATTCCAATAATTCCAACGGTTGAACAAACAATGGTCGAAAACATCAGTTTTTCAAAACGGATGAACGATATTTGATAAATATAGATAAAACCGGGAGAAATCATATTAATAATTGCAAACACACTGGCTATTATCATACTTGCTCGAGAATACGTAAGATAATGCAGCGTGCTCATTCCCAACAAAAAAAAGGCCAATATAACCGAAAGCAAATTACAGACAACATGCTCTGTTGTAACGGATTCATGTAACAAACCTTTTAACACGAGTAAGGTAATATCGGTAATCAGATAATTGGACAACAGTATAAACAAAAGATTACTAATCCAAACCGTACGAACTCTCAATCCTAATGCCACATAAAATGTCATATAGGAAATCTCTTCCACATTGAAAAGAATCAGTGTTGAAAAACACGTCGTAATCATAGGCAATACAGAGAACACCTGGCCAAATGGAAATTTCAGCAAATAATAATAAACCAAACCACTTACCAACGGCAAAATCAAAAAAGCGAAAAACTTAACCGGTTCTCTCTTAAGTTCAACAATTTTTTTCCAAAGCAAAATTCTCATAGAATTAATCTCGCCACCCTTTCCTTATTTATTTTTTTATCGCATACAAATATTACTCCCCACACGATGCATAACAAAAAAAACATTACAAAAATTGCTATATACCCTAAAACTATGTTTAGAACACCAAAAGCAGAAGTAGCCACCAAAAGAAAAAACTCAATTCGTTTAACTTGCTTCGCATTTATAATAAATTTCAAAAAAACCAGCATATTGTTCAAGGAACAGGCCCAAAAAAGCAACAAGAGAATCATAATACAATCAACTCCTTTTGTGTATATGCCGGCATACAGTGTCATTAAGCCAATTGGGAATATGATTAAAGATATCATATTAAACAAATACTTCATTATCGTCCCTTTTATATCATTTTGGAGAATATACAATGAAATACAGTTATTATCCATATATTTTTGATAATATAGTTCATTTACCATTACAAGATATCCAACCGTAGCCAGCCCGTAGCTCATAATCATGTCATTCTTCCCCACAAAGAATAAACACGCTGCAATTGCAGCAAGAATAAAGAGCTGAATTTTTATAAATTTTCTGTTTAACTTCCCTAACAGCCATTTATATGCATTCATATTCTAACCTTCTATCCCTATCCATTTTTTATATAAATTTTCCAAATAATCTTTTTCACACTTCTCGGGTATCTTCTCATAGGAAACAATTTCACCCTTTTTCATAAAATAAATACCATCGCATATTTTCTCCAAATGGCCAAGATCATGAGCACTGATTAATATTGCACATCCATTTTCACGTAATCGCTTAATATAAGCAGACAAGAAGAATTGAGCCTCCACATCTAAGCCCAGATACGGTTCGTCCATAATGAAGAACTTGGGTGTCGTAACCATCGTTCTGCCAATCGCCAATCTTTGTTTCATTCCACGTGACAGATTGCGTATATTCTCTTTTCGATAATCTGTCAGCTTGATATCATCCAGTATTTTTTCAATATCTTTCTTCATTTGCTTTACAGAAAATGCTTTATTGTAGTAACGATAAAAGAACTCAATATTCTCCTCAACCGTCAGCATTCTCATCAATCCGGCCGTATCCAGCAAGAAGCAAACCCGTTCCTCTTCCTTGGCATAATCAAGTTCAGAAATATTCTTCCCATCAAATGTAATTTGACCCTGATCGCAAGCATACAAGCCTAAAACAGTTCTGGTAAGGCTCGTTTTACCGGCACCATTCGGGCCAACCAGGCCAATGCACTGTCCACTCTCCAGGTGCATTGATATGTTTTTCAAAATTTGACGGGATTTAATTTTTTTTGACACATTTTCAACTATGAAATCCATATTCCCTCCTCAACATTATATCCGCATTGACAATCTTTCATCTTGATACATGAAGTACAATTATAACGATACTCACAACCCAGACATTTGCGTCCAATTTGTTGGTCAACATCCTTTTCCCAATACTCCCGGTACAGCCTTCTCATTAGTTCTACCGCATCCTGCTCCAACAAATTCCCTATAACAGCATCCTTACATCCCATACAGGGCACTAATGATCCATCGCACAAAATTGTAATTTTCCCGTTCAGGCAGCTGTCATACATCCTTCGAACAAATTGCTCGGCAAATGACAGTTTTTTGTAAAAAGATGTTTTTCGAAAAGTAACTTCTCCAAAATTCACCGGAACTCCTTCCAGTCGTTTTATTGTGTCCTGATTGTAATAGGGAACGATATTCAAATTTTGAACCTTCATTGCTCTGTATTTCATCACGTCCTTTTGATGAAACAGTAATAGATTTACATTACAACCTGATGGCAATTTTCTCAAATCATCCACTTCACTTATCGTTACAAAAACATTTTCAAACATTTGATTCGCATAAGAATATATTTTCTTAAACTCAGGATGCAAAATAGGATTTCCACCTGTCAAAATTACAGATTTCGGATTTAATTTTCCCAGAATGTTCATGATAACTTTCCACTGTTCAAATGTAATTTCCTTTTTTTCGGAATCATAGGGAATACAACTTGGGCAGAACGCTTTTTGGCATCCCGTATGCGTGCAACTCCCATTGCACCGATTCGAAATCTGTAAAATCACATTTTGGGTTGTCGGAAAAAACCTCCATGCCCGACGTTTATTAAAAACATTTGTAAATCGAATTTTTTCAACAAATACCGGTTCCTCCATTTTTTGCATCCACCCAATTTCACACAATTTAACAAAATCATCCGGTTCTTGGTCAAATGGATGATTCTTTTCTGCATTTTCAATCAACACAGTCATATCCGGATTTAAGGATATCATTTCTCCCGTCAAAACATTTGATAATATGGCATTTTTCGCACCTTTTATCAGATATATTTCCGGTAGTAATCGGTAGTACATATCAACATCCTCCTAATGCCTTGTCCATTAATCTGTTATAATATTGCACCGTTATTTCATCAAACATTCTGGAATCCAATTCCAAACAATTAACCAATCCGGCCAAACTTTCGCAATGATTTTTTCTGGTAGCATTACAGAATCCTTCATTAAATGCTACATCCTGGTCATTAAAAAACTTGGCAAAACAATGTGTACACAATTTGCCGGTTGTACAATCCACGCATTTTCTGCAAATCACTTCATTATACCGATTAATCAGTTCAGCGATTTTTCTTGAATTCAATCCATTAAAAACATCTCCGATTGAAAACTTGGGATTTACCCGTTCGCAAATATGAAAACTTCCATCCGGTCTCACGTATATTTTCTGTCCCGGTATGCATGTCCCCGTATATGGGATCAAGGTATTCTTTTTATCTCCAATCATGCAATGATAGTTCATCTCCAGATAACCCACACAAAAAAAATTATAGACAAACATGTCTTGTGTTAATGTTTTTTCCCGGATATGCTGATAAAATTCTTCTTTTAACAGATTGTACTTTTTATCAAAAATCTGAAATTCTTCTGTTGTAAACTGCTGATAATAATCTGTATTAGCACTTTCAATGGGAGATGCTCTGAAAAAGTTGATATCATTCTCTTCGAAAAATTCCTTCACCTTGAGCAAATCCGTTCGTATATCATAACAGAAGCTTACTGTAATCTTTTTGTAACTCGGGTAGGCTTGTCTGAATTTCCGAAAGTTTTCAAACACTACATCAAAGGATGGTTCTCCATTAACGCACACCCTGTTTCTGTCATGGTTCTCTTTATGACCATCCAAGCTAACCAATACCGCAAAGTCGTGCTTCACAAGAAAATCCATATCCTCCTTTGTCAGTAAGTATCCATTCGTTGTCATATTATACTTAGGGTGAAATTTACTGTATTTCTCCTCGATATAATTCACCGCATATCGGATCAGTTCTCGATTGAGCAATGGTTCCCCTCCATAAAATCCAATATATGGGTCTTGAAGCGGATTACTTTTCTGAGCGTTTTCAAAGTTATTAAAAAACAAATCAATCGCGGCCCGAGCCGTATTTTCATCCATCACCTCATTGGTATATCCATGTGTATATTCATAATGGTCCGAGTAACAGCAATACTTGCATCGGAAGTTACATTGACTGGTGACCTCCAAAATCAATTGGTGAAATCCATTTCCCTTCCCATAAAGAAAATCATCTACATCCTCTTCGCTCACAACCTCTATTTTAGACTCCGTTTCGCCACCAAATTTCCTTGTATATTCTTGAAGCAGCAATTCTCCATCCTTATGATTCTTATTAAAAATCTGTCCCGAATTATTATCAAACAGATACTCATTTCCATTTTCACTTTTAAACTCTACGAACTTCACGAACTCTCCTCCAATAACCTTCTTTTGAAAAACCCAGGTATGGTGATATTTCGCCATACCTGGTATTTCTTTTTATGCATTTACTGCAATTGCAACAGCTGCGGCAGCCGCAGAACCGGTAACGGATGTAGTGATTGCTGATGCAGAAGCAGCAATCATAACCTGTCCTACAATCGGAATGACACACAATCCGCAAGAAGCACAGGCGATACATGCCAAACATGCCGCGCAAATCGCACAACCCACGCAACCGGCAACAGTTGTTTCTGATTCCTGTACCTCATTGTTATTGAAATTCACAAATTCCATTTCAGATACTCCTTTCCGCTATTTTTTCTTTGAATATTCGCGATTTAATCAAAAAAACAGAAAATATACTTTCTGAATTCACGTTATTACATACTGTGGAGAAAGTTCAATCTTATCTCTTTAAGCGTAGAAAAAACTCTGTTAGTGCAACAAAAAAAGGATGCCCGCACACGCAGACATCCTTCTTCATCGTTAAATTATGAAATTCTTAAATCGCCTCAATCGCAGCCATCAGAGCATCGATATCGATACCGTGAACCATAGCTGCCTCCTCCAAAGACTCGCCCTGTGCGGAAGGACAGCCCAAGCAATGCATTCCTGCCTCCAAAAGAACAGGTGCTACTGCAGGATTGGTGCGTAAAATTTCGCCGATTGTCATTTCCTTCGTAATTCCAGCCATTATTTTCTCCTTTCTATTTCCATTCTGTTTCTGCAGAAGAAATACTCTTTGTTACCTCTCGGTTCGCTTCATTATAACATCTTTCCCAAATACTGACAAGATATACGTAACAATGCCCATAGTATCGACTTTTGTATGCAAAAAAGTACACGTCATTACCTTGACTGCTGGGAGGCTTTTCAATATAATTGGAACTAGGATTAGAAGCAATAATTTTTTAATTCAATATATTTTAATAGGAGGCTATTTCAAAAATGAAACCAATTGAAACAGATTTCGTTCGTGGTAAGTGGGACAAAGAAGTTAACGTACGTGACTTCATCCAGAGAAACTATCATCCTTATGACGGTGATTCTTCTTTCTTAGCAGGCGCTACCCAGAACACAAAGGATTTATGGGCACAGGTACTTGAGTTACAGAAGAAGGAAAGAGAAGCAGGCGGTGTTCTTGATATGGATACCAAGGTTGTTTCTACCATTACTTCTCATGGCCCCGGATACCTTGACAAGAGCAAGGAGACTATCGTAGGTTTCCAGACCGATAAGCCTTTCAAGCGTTCTTTACAGCCTTACGGTGGTATCCGTATGGCAGAGAAGGCTTGCTCTGATAACGGCTACGAAGTAGATCCTGAAATCAGCGAGTTCTTCTCTACTCACAGAAAGACTCATAACGCAGGTTGTTTCGATGCTTACAACGCAGAGATGAGAGCTTGCCGTTCTTCTCACATCGTTACCGGTCTTCCGGATGCTTACGGCCGTGGTCGTATCATCGGTGACTACAGAAGAGATGCTCTTTACGGTATCGACAGATTGATCGAGGAC
>DCGY01000068.1:0-16558 GCA_002314715.1 Lachnospiraceae bacterium UBA1766
TACAATGGGGAAGGCGTTGAGGGCAGTTATAAGACGGCATATCAGTGGCTGAAGCAGGCGGCGGAAGCGGGTCATGAAGAAGCGGCCTTGTGGGCCAAAACCCTGGAATATGCAGGATATAAATAAACTCGTTGTTCAAAGAGTATCTTGGACAACGAGTTTTTCTGTTATAACTGTAATAAATTTTGTGCGTTTTTGCCGAGAATCATTTCTTTTTCGGCTTCCGAAAGGGGAAGCGCATGGATGCGACGAATGTACTGTGCCTGATCCTCCCAAGGAGAATCGGTGGCAAATAAAACCTTATCTATACCGTGTTTTTTTGCAATTCGGGCAAAATCTTCGGGAGTCAGATTGGTGGTTCGAATGGGAGGCGTTTCACTGTTCGGTCTGGGGGTAATATCTCCGATAGAAAAGGCAGTATCCAGATAAACCGGAGCACCGGCCAAATCGCTTTCCACCGCATCCCAGCAGGCCCAGTTTCCAAAATGGGCCAACACAAATTTGGTGGGGGCCACTTCCTTTAGAATCTGCAGAATATGGTCTACGGAAGCGTAGTTATGGTCATAAATACCGATATCGATTCCGGCATGGGTCAAAACAATCAAATCCAGCTCGCTGCAGGCGGCAATAATCCGCATTACCCGAGGGTCGTTTAAATCCACATTCTGGTAAGCCGGGTGAATTTTAATACCGGGAAGACCGGCTTCCTTAATACGCTTTAATTCTTCTTTATAGTCTTCGTAGTCCGGATGCATTCCGCCAAAAGGGATAATACCCTGCTTTATAAGTTCTTCTTTTTGTGCAAACAGACTGTGATTTACTTTTTCCACCTGGGCGGGATTTGTCATAACGGGAAGTGTGACGGAGTAATCTACCTTGGCAGCACGCATAGAGGTTAACAGCTCAGACAGCGAACCGTTTGTAAAAGCTTTGGTGGCACTTACCGTACTTAATTTTTCGATGGCACGGTCGCAAATTGCTTCCGGAAATGTATGGGTGTGAAAATCGATAATCATAGAAAAATCCTTTCTGAAATTCAGGCCTTTTTCAAGGGAAGAACAGGTCCCCCTTCGTTGACTTTTTCTATAAAACATGTTATCTTAATTAGAGTACTTTAGCAAGTAAAACTGTTAAAGTGTAAAAATTTAATGCGTTGAAGGATGAAAATATGCCGGTTACAGATTTATTGGAAAGAAATCATAAATTATATGGAGAAGAGGTTGCATTGGTTGAGTTGAATCCTACCATGCAGGATAACCGAAAGACCACTTGGAAGGAATATGACCTGGTGCAGGCTACCTCCAATACCCCCTATCGAAGAGAAATTACCTGGAGTGTTTTTGACGAGAAGGCAAACCGTGTGGCAAATATGCTTTTGTCCCGCGGAGTCACCAAGGGAGATAAGGTGGCTGTTCTTATGTTTAACTGTCTGGAGTGGTTGCCGATTTATTTTGGTATTTTAAAGACAGGTGCCATTGCAGTACCTTTTAACTTCCGTTTCGCAGCAGATGAAATTCAGTATTGTGCGGATTTGGCAGAGGTGAACATTTTATTCTTTGGACCGGAGTTTATCGGTCGTATTGAATCCATCGAAGAGAAATTAAGTAAGGGACGTCTTTTGATTTATGTAGGTGACGGATGTCCCACCTTCGCAGAGAGCTACCGTGAATTGGTTGCCGACTGTTCTTCCAAGCCCCCTATGGTTCGCCTGGAGGAAGAGGATGATGCTGCTATTTATTTCTCCTCAGGAACCACCGGATTCCCCAAGGCAATTTTACATAATCACGAAAGCCTGATGCAGGCTGCCCAGATGGAGCAGAAGCACCATGAGACAGGCAGAGACGATGTATTCCTTTGCATCCCGCCTTTGTATCATACCGGTGCCAAATTTCACTGGATGGGAAGTTTATGTGCAGGCAGTAAGGCTGTTTTGTTGAAGGGTACGACGCCGGAGCTTATTTTGGATGCGGTTTCCAAGGAGCATTGTACCATTGTCTGGTTGCTGGTGCCTTGGGCACAGGAAATCCTGGACAAGTTGGATCGTGGCGAGTTAAAGAAAGAAAATTATGATTTGGACCAGTGGAGACTGATGCACATTGGTGCGCAGCCCGTTCCTCCTTCTTTGATTAAGCATTGGAGAGAGTACTTCCCCAATCATAAATATGATACAAACTATGGACTTTCCGAGTCTACCGGTCCCGGTTGTGTGCATCTTGGTATGGAGAATATCCACAAGGTTGGTGCAATTGGTGTGCCCGGATATCGTTGGAAGGCGAAGATTGTGGATGAAAACGGCGTAGAAGTAGCACAGGGTGAAGTGGGCGAACTTTGCGTAAAGGGACCCGGCAACATGACCTGTTATTACAATGATCCCAAGGCTACCGCAGAAACCTTGAAGGATGGCTGGCTTTATACCGGTGATATGGCCATGATGGATGAGGATGGATTTATCTTCCTGGTAGACCGTAAGAAAGACGTTATCATCAGCGGTGGTGAAAATATTTATCCTGTTCAGATTGAAAACTACCTGGCAGCCTATGATAAGATTATGGATGTAGCCGTAATCGGTCTGCCCGACAAACGTTTGGGAGAAATTACCGGAGCAATTATTTCCATCCGCGAAGGTATGACCTGTACCGAAGAGGAGATTGAAGAGTATTGTAAGGGATTACCTCGCTACAAGAGACCCAAGAAGATTATTTTTGCCGAGGTTCCCAGAAATGCAACCGGTAAGATTGAAAAGCCTGCACTTCGCAAGAAATACGGTGTAGAGCAGTTAGTTGCACAGCAGACGGAAGTCTAAAAGGATGCAAAAAACAGATAATTAAAAAAATTGCAAAAATTTCAAAAAAACTATTGCAATCTAAAAAGACATGGGTTATAATACCAATTGTGTCGCGGGGTGTGGCTCAGTTTGGTTAGAGCGCCGTCTTAGGGAGGCGGAGGCCGCAAGTTCGAATCTTGTCACTCCGATCAAAAAAGTATCAGAGATTTCTGGTACTTTTTTTATTGTCTGCGGAAGGTTGGGAGAGGTATGAAGAAGCCGGAAAACGAAAAGAAAAAAGAGTTTGGAAAGAAGCCGGAGAAGAAACAGAAAAATGAATTTGGAAAGAAGGCGGAGAACGAAAAAAAGCGTTATCCCATAAAAGAATACAAGTCGGAGAAAAAAGAAAAGCCGGAAACAGAGAAAAGGGCGAAAAAGGATAAGCTTTGTCCGGTGGAAGGTGTGTGTGGCGGTTGCCGTTATTTGTCCATGCCCTATGAAGAGCAGTTAAAGAAAAAGGAAAAAGAATTCCGCCAGATGATGAGTCCCATTGTTAAGCCGGAGCCCATAATCGGGATGGAGAATCCTTTTCATTACAGACATAAAGTACATGCGGTTTTGGGGATGGATCGAAAGCATAATATCATTTCCGGAAACTACGAGGAAAAGAGTCACAAATTGGTGGCATATGAGACCTGCTGTCTGGAACATGAGAAGGCAGATGTCATTATTGGTACGATTAAGGAGTTAATGAAGTCCTTTAAGATGCGTCCTTACAACGAGGATACCGGATATGGGCTGGTGCGTCATATTTTGATTCGCTGCGGATATCATTCCGGTGAAATCATGGTGGTACTGGTACTTGCTTCCCCTATTTTGCCTTCCAAGAATAACTTTGTAAAGGCATTGGTCGCCAAGCATCCGGAAATCAGCACGGTGGTACTGAATGTAAATGATCGAAATACCAGTATGATTTTGGGAGAACGTGAGATCTTGTTATATGGGAAGGGATATATTGAGGACTCGCTGTTGGAAAGAACCTTCCGTATTTCGGCGAAATCCTTCTATCAGGTAAATCCGGAGCAGACAGAGAAACTTTATTCCAAGGCAATGGAATATGCAGGCCTTACCGGAAGGGAAAGAGTGCTGGATACTTATTGCGGAACCGGTACCATTGGCATTATTGCGGCAAAAATGGCCAAGGAAGTAATCGGTGTGGAATTAAATCATGCGGCGGTAGTAGACGCAAGACAAAATGCCAAAAGGAATGAAGTAAAGAATATTTCCTTCTATGAGCAGGACGCTACCAAATTTATGGTGGATATGGCAGAAAAAAAGGAGTCGGTGGATGTTGTTCTGATGGATCCGCCCCGAAGCGGAAGCACCGAAACCTTTATTGATGCCCTTGCCTTGTTGGCACCTAAGACCGTTGTATATGTTTCCTGTAATCCGACCACTTTGTTTCGGGATCTGGCCTATTTTAAAAAGAAAAACTACGGCGTAAAGAAGGCTGTGGGCGTAGATATGTTCCCTTGGACCACCTCGTTAGAGGCAGTATGCTTATTGACGAAAATCCCCGAGTAAAAGCTTCCGGTGACTATCGTTTTGGGAAATGAAGGATAGCAGAGGCATAGATAATTAGATTTTGAGAGATATGTGATCGAGAGAAAACTGCTTGACAGCGTATATATATATATAATTATTGTGAATTTTTCGCGAGAGGAGATAATTATATGAAAAAACGCTATTTGGCAGGCCTTTTGGCAATGACAATGTCCCTTTTATTGGTTGCATGCGGGGATGCGGTAAAACCGGTAGAAGAACAGCAGGAAATCAAACAAGAGGTGGTAGCAAGTTCAGAAAACAATGGAGCAAATGCTGAAACATCCGGAACCACAACAGAGGGAGAAGCAACGAAAGACAATTCCACACAAGAATCACAGGAAGAGGTAGAATTATTTACCGGAGAAATCGACGGCTTTGTAATTGAACAGGGTAACCTGCTTGAGTATCGTGGGGAGGCGACGGATATTGTAATCCCGGAGGGGGTTCGGTGTATTGCAGTGAATGCATTTTCCAAAAATATAATAACAAGTGTAGTTTTTCCGAAAAGCTTGACCTCTGTGGGAACACGCGCATTTTCCAATCAAACCGAACTGACAAGCATTACATTTTCAGATGGAGTGAGTAAAATATATGACCAAGCATTTGAAAATTGTACGAATCTTGTAAGTGTCACGATTCCTGCCAGTGTGAATAGTATAGGTAAAAAAGCATTTCAGGGGTGCAAAAAATTAGAAAGTGCTGTAATACTGGAAAGCCCGGAACATGCGGATTTAATCATTCGGAGTATTGGCGATTATGCATTTAGAGATTGTAAGCATTTGAAATTAAGCATTCCGGACAGCATTACCGACATCGGACAAGATGCATTGGAGTCTGTAACCGTTTACTGTAATGCAGGTTCTTATGCAGAACAGTATGCAAAAGATAATTTTATCTCTTATGAATATATGCCGGAATAATTATTGTTTATTTTGAATCATTTTTGTTGCATTCACAGCTTCACTTGGTAAATAAGTGGAGCTGTTTTTTTGTATAAAGATTGTGAAAAAAGAGGACAAAGGTGGTATAATTATAAGGAAGATAAATAGACAGTATTTTAGGGGAAAGTTGTAGCAGAGGGCCGGGGAAGGAAAATACAATGGCGGCTTTGCCTCACAGAAAAACAAAGGAGCATTTTATGAAGATATTAGTGCTTGGCGGAAGTTATTTTTTGGGACGCTGGTTTGTGCAGTACGCGCAAAAAGATCATGTGGTGACAGTGGCAAACAGAGGAAATGTACCGGTAAATCTTCCAAATGTAAAGCAGGTTGTGATAGATCGTTCAAAGGTTTCTTCGTTGGATGTTTTGAAAACGATTGAGTATGATTGTATTGTGGATTTTTGTGCCTATCAGGCAGGCGATATCCAAAGCGTCGTGGAACGAATCGGGGCGGTGGGAAAACGATATTTGTTTATGAGCACCGTGGATGTATACCGGCGGGGAACCGGCGAAATATTGGACGAGACTGCAGAACTGGAGTATCGTCATTTCCCGGGACCGGAGGGAGAGTATATAGCCGGAAAGGTAGCACTTGAAAAGGAATTGGCAGAGTGCTGCGAAAATATCGGTATGGAATATGTTTCCCTTCGCGCACCCTTTTTGTACGGGCCGGCCAATTATGCACCCAGAGAGAAAATGTTCTTTGACTGGATTCGACAGGCCGGGCAAATTTTGATTCCTTCGGATTCCACCGGAATCTTTCAAATGCTTTACGTGGGAGATGCGGCAAGGTTTCTTTTGGCAGTTTGTGAGAAGAAGGAAGTGCAAAAGGCATATAATCTATGCAATCAAAACACGTGTGACTACGGGCAATTCGTGGAGGCGCTTCGGGAGGCAGTGGAGATTCCTTTTTCGGTGCAGGAGATTCCGATTTCGGAAATTGAGAGAAGACAGATTCCCATGCCTTTCCCTCTTCGAAGAGAAGAGTCGGAGCAATATGTCGGTCAATGGTTTGATGAAATATTACCGGAACAGACATTGCTGGCCGAAGGGCTTCACAGGAGTTTTGAAACCTGCTAGGTAATTGATGGAAAATATATCGAAAAAATGGTAGCGCTTTCATTTTTGACAAGAAAATACAAAAAAGAGGGGAAAATGTAAAAAAACAACATTGATTTTCGATTGAAATGGGCATATAATTCTTTGTACATAAAAGAGAAGAGGAGGAAAATAATATGGGATTATTTGATAAGATTATGAAGAACATTGCCTCCGGAAGTGGAAAAGAGACAGGTCCCATCAATCGGGAACAGATTGCCACAAAGACCGTTGGCGCACCCGAAAAATCAGGAAAAGAAGTACATTATACCGCTTTTGAAAAAGATGAAAATGGCGAAGATATTATAGCGAAGTATTTTTTCTGCGTAGGAGAGAAGTATTATCCTGCAAAGAATTATCCGTCCCACATGGAATTTGCCGCGGTTTACAGTGAGTCCGGAAGTGAGGAATACAACAAGGATGAAGTGGTTGTGGGCGTAGGCGAAGCGGATCGTGCGGTAGAAAAGGTGATTAGCAACTATTGGGACAAAGGAAATCTGACCTTTGGATGTGATATCAATTATGTTTCTGAGGAGATTTATGACTGGTATGTAACGGCTACGAATTTGGATGGACTTTATTTTATGTGCTATTGCTATAAGAAGGATCCTTCCGTTAAGAAGTATAATTGTATTTTTGCGCAAATTCCCAGTTCATTAAAGGGAACCTACAAAGAAGTGGAAGCAAAGGCTGCATTGCAATTGGCAGCATCTACTTTGCGAAGAGAAGTTATGTAAGGCTAAAAAAGCGGCGTGTATGCGATTGGCATACACGCCTTTTTCATTTAGTCAATCAATGCATGAATCGTATTATAATCATAGGTGACCTTTGTGACATGGTTAACTTCAATCTGATACAGGGCATTGGCTGCTATGTGCTCTGCCACCTGTTCGATGTCACGGACACCGGAAGTGTTGGAACATAACTCTACAATGGCATTTAATCCATCATCGGTAATTTCTACCTCGTCTGTTGTCATGCTCATACGCTTTAGAATCTTGGGCAGAGAGAAGCGGGAGAAAATGACCTTTTTTTCTTCGACGGTATAATCGGGGATTTCAATCACTGCAAAGCGGGACATAATGGGTGCGCTGATGCGGCTCTTATCGTTTGCGGTGGCAATGGGGTAAACACCGTCGGTTGGAATCATACACTCCATATAGTTATCGGTAAAGCCCAAATTATCCAACAACGTTAAAAGTACATCGGCAGGATTTCCGTTTCCTTTTCCGTCGCTGGCTTTATCCAGCTCGTTGATGATAAATATCAGTTTGGATTCTCCGGCTCTGGCGAAAGCCTCCATAATGATACCGGGCTTTGCATTGGCATAGACACGGGAACTTCCGGTAAGCTGTTCCGGATCGTTGATGGAACTCATATCCAGTGTGGTCCAGGAAAGCTTCAGGATTTTGGCTACCGCGTAGGCTACCTGGGATTTACCGGTTCCTGCCGGGCCAACAATTAATAGTCCATAGGCGGGGAGAGTATGGGTGCGGTTAATCTGGATAATGGTTTCGATAATACGCTGCTTTACCTTTTCCATGCCATACAATTCTTCATCCAGGATTCGCTTGGCTTCTACGGGATCAATGGCTGCAAAATAATTGTTCTTCCAGTTGATTCCCATCATGGTGGACAAGGCTCTTTGGGCATGGCGACGTTCTTCGGGAGAGACCTCATTGGATTTGGCAACCACAAGGTTTCTTCTGGCCCACAGCTGAATGTTTTCCGGAAGCGTATTTCCGGCACAGGCAATAAAATCCGTAATGCTCTGGATGCTGGTTAGCTTTAAGTCATCGCCTTCGATTTCCTCGTCCTCATCCGCTATCGAATTGTGAACCGGCGGGTCGCTGGAAAGGAGACGCTCAATCATATACTGCAGGAAACCGTCGGAAGAGGAAAGCTTGGTGCTGTCCGCGAAGGCCTGCTCGCGAATTTTATAGACCGCATAACCCTCCGGGGTAACGGCTCCGGAGAGCTTTACCTTGATGTGGTTTTCGCCTAACCATTTATACAGGCTGGTGAATCTGGAATCGATTTTCTTGATTTCGCAGATGATTTTATCACCCTCGCCGTTATGGTATTCAAAGGCGGTTATCTTTACGGGATTTACGAAAATTCCGCTGGAATGATGGGTCAGAATGCCTTGGGGATTCTGAATAATCATAATGGGCTTTTCTTTGGTGGCGGTATTCTCGGAGGATTGGAAAACTTCGTATGTGCAAACGGATTTTGCGTTTTCATCCGGTTTTTCTTTAAAATCAAATACTGGCATTTTATTCTCCTTATGCAAAGTTTTTCGTGCTTTCTTTATATTAACACATATTTGCCGGGATTTGGAGAAAAAAATACCTAATTTACTTGCATAAAAACACAAGGAGTTGTATATTTAACAAGACAGTATCGGCAAAGGGCTGTTTTTACTATATTTTCAGGAGGATTTTGGAGATGGCTAAAGAAAAAGTTGTTTTAGCATATTCAGGTGGACTTGATACAACCGCTATCATTCCATGGCTGAAGGAAACCTACAACTATGATGTTGTATGTTGCTGTGTTGACGTAGGACAGGAAAGCGAGCTGGTTGGTCTTGACGAGAGAGCAAGATATTCAGGCGCTGAGAAATTATATATCGAAGACGTAGTTGATGAACTTTGTGATGAGTACATTATGCCTACCTTAAAGGCAGACGCTGTTTATGAGCATAAGTATTTGCTTGGTACTTCTTTTGCAAGACCGATTATTGCAAAGAAGCTTGTGGAAGTAGCAAGAAAAGAAGGTGCCGTTGCAATTTGCCACGGTGCTACCGGTAAGGGTAACGATCAGCTTCGTTTTGAACTTTCCATTAAGGCACTTGCTCCCGATATCAAGGTAATTGCTACCTGGAGACAGCCGGAGTGGACCATGCAGTCCCGTGAAGATGAGATTGAATTCTGTAAGGCACACGGCATCGATCTTCCTTTCGATGCAAGCCATTCTTACAGCCGTGACAGAAATATCTGGCACATCAGCCATGAAGGTCTTGAGCTTGAGAGCCCTTCTCAGGCACCCAATTATGATGATCTTCTTGTACTCAGCGTAACCCCTCAGAATGCACCGGATGAAGAAGAGAACCTTGAACTGGAATTCGAAAAAGGTGTACCTGTAGCATTGAACGGACAGCGTATGAAGACTTCTGCAATCATTAAGGAGTTAAATCGTCTTGGTGGTAAGCATGGTATCGGTATTATTGATATCGTTGAGAACCGTGTAGTTGGTATGAAGTCTCGTGGTGTTTATGAAACTCCCGGTGGAACCATCCTTATGGAGGCTCATCAGCAGTTGGAAGAAATCTGCCTTGACAGAGAGACCCTTGCTTACAAGAAGCTTGTCGCTACCAAGTTCGCAGATTTGGTATACGAAGGAAAGTGGTTCTGTCCTCTTCGTGAGAGCTTATCCGCATTTGTGGATAAGACACAGGAGACCGTTACCGGTACCGTAAAGATGACTCTTTACAAGGGTAACATTATTAAGAAGGGTACCACCTCTCCTTATTCTTTGTATTCCGAGAGTCTTGCTTCCTTTACTACCGGTGATTTATATGATCACAAGGATGCTTCCGGATTTATCAATTTGTTCGGCCTTTCCATGAAGGTTCGTGCAATGATGGAGCAGAACGTAGAGAAGAATAAGAAATAATTCCCAAAGGGCTAAGAAAAAGGGCAGCTGCATGATGCAGTTGCCCTTTTTGTTGTATGGAAATTGGTTCCTGCACAGTAAAAACTTCGATATGGATGCGACTGATGCGCAGATGTGGGTGCAGGATGAACGAGTCGAAAGGGGAGAGGATTGCTTTAGTAGTGAACAAAGAATGCATAGTAGGCGGTGCCTAAAAGGAAGACCCACAGGATTCCGCATAAAACGGAGGCAATACGGATCTGCTTTAGTTTATTCAGGGCTCGTTCGGCCTCGTACTTTTCCATGGCATCCGGATCTTCATAATGAATCTCCGGTGTTTTCTCCGGAATGAATGCAAAGAAGGGAAGCAGAAAAAGAGGGAGAAGCCTGTTTTTAAAGCCGTCGGTGGCCTCCGTAAATACAAAATGCATTTCAATGGTACTGGGAAGAAAAGCCCATAAGACCAATCCAAGCAAAACAGAACCGAAAATGATGCAACATAAAATAATATTGTATTTTTTCTTTTTACTCATAATGACAACCTCGCAAAATGTTCATTCAAATGCTTTTTGTCTATTATAACAAAGGGTAACTTACATGACAAGATACCCCTTCCAATGCTTGACAGAATATGGGAAACCATTTAATATATATTAGATATAATTTCGAACAAAAGAAAGAGATTTGATAATAGGAGGACTGATTATGGCACTTAGCAAGAAGCCCGTAACCGGCATGAAGGATATACTCCCCAAGGAGATGGAAATCCGAGATTATGTGATTAGTGTAATCAAGGATACATATGGAAAATTCGGTTTTACTTCCATTGAAACTCCCTGTATGGAAAATATAGCAAATCTCACCAATAAACAGGGTGGAGATAATGAAAAATTAATCTTTAAGGTGTTAAAAAGAGGAGAGAAATTAAACGTAGAAGCGGCTACCACGGAGGAAGAAGTTGTGGACAATGGTCTGCGCTATGATTTGACCGTTCCGCTGGTACGTTTTTATTCCAATAATGCAGCACAACTTCCGGTGCCCTTTAAAGCATTGCAGATGGGTAATGTATGGAGAGCGGACAGACCCCAGAGAGGTCGTTATCGTCAGTTTATGCAGTGCGATATTGATATTTTGGGCGAGGCTTCCAATCTTGCGGAAATCGAGCTGATTCTGGCAACCACTACTACCATTACCAAGCTGGGCTTTAAAAATTTCCAGATTCGTATCAACGACCGTCGTATTTTAAAGGCAATGGCAGCATATGCTGGCTTCGCAGAGTCTGATTACGATAATGTGTTTATTACCTTGGATAAGATGGACAAGATTGGTGTGGATGGCGTTATGGCGGAGCTTCAGGAGAAGGGCTATGGCGATCCGGCACAGTGTGAGAAGTATTTGAATCTCTTTGAAGAGATTATGAAGTCAGACGACGGAATCAGCCTTTTAATGGACAGACTGGGTGATTTCCTGGATGGGGATATGATGACTTCTTTCCGTGAAATCGTAGACAGCGTAAAGGCAACTAAGGCAGACAGCTTCGAATTGGTATTTGACCCTACATTGGTACGTGGTATGAGCTACTACACCGGTACTATTTTTGAAATTGCCATGCCGGAATTCGGCGGAAGCTGTGGCGGTGGCGGACGATATGACAAGATGGTAGGCAAATTTACCGGACAGGATGTGCCGGCCTGCGGTTTCTCCATCGGATTTGAACGTATCGTACTTTTGTTGCTGGAGAGTGGATTTGAAATTCCCAAGGCTCCTTCCAAGGTGGCATTTCTGATTGAAAAGGGTGTTGCCGGCGAAGCACTCTGTGAGGTGATTCAGAAAGCACAGGAGGAAAGAGCACAGGGACGTCAGGTATTGGTAGCCCGTATGAACAAGAACAAGAAGTTCCAGAAGGAACAGCTTCAAAGCGAGGGTTATACCGAGTTCGTAGAGTATTATAAGGATCCTTTAAAAAATTAATTTAGGAATCGAGGACATAGATATGGCAGAGTCAATGAAAGGATTAAAAAGAACCCATCGATGCGGTGAATTAAGCAGCGCAAATTTGGGCGAAACCGTAACCGTAATGGGTTGGGTTCAGAAGTCTCGAAACAAGGGTGGTATTATCTTTGTGGATCTTCGAGACAGAGCAGGCATTTTGCAGGTCATCTTTGAGGAGAGCGAATGCGGTGCCGAGAATTTTGCAAAGGCAGAAAAACTTCGTAGCGAGTTTGTTGCAGCAATCGTAGGTAAGGTAGTAAAGAGAGAGGGCGCAGTGAATGAAAATCTTGCGACCGGAGAAATTGAGGTTCGTGCCACTGAGATTCGTATTCTGGCAGAAGCACAGACCCCTCCTTTCCCCATTGAGGCAGATTCCAAGACCAAGGAAGAACTTCGCTTAAAATATCGTTATTTGGATCTTAGAAGACCGGATATCCAGAAGAATTTAATCCTTCGTAGCAAGATTGCTACCACAATTCGTGCATTCTTAAGCCAGGAGGGATTTTTGGAGATTGAAACACCTATTTTGAATAAGTCCACTCCGGAAGGTGCAAGAGATTACCTGGTACCCAGTCGTGTACATCCCGGTACTTTTTACGCATTGCCTCAGTCCCCTCAGATTTTCAAACAGCTTTTGATGTGCTCCGGATATGATCGCTATTTCCAGATTGCAAAGTGTTTCCGTGACGAGGATCTTCGTGCGGACAGACAGCCTGAGTTTACCCAGGTGGACTTGGAAATGTCCTTTGTAGATGTAGATGATGTAATTGATGCTACCGAGAGAATGGTGGCCACCGTATGTAAGGAAGCAATTGGCTTAGATGTGCAGCTTCCCATTATGCGAATGACCTGGGATGAGGCTATGAACCGTTATGGTTCCGATAAGCCGGATACCCGTTTTGGTATGGAACTGACCGACGTTTCTGCAGTGGTAAAAGGTTGTGGTTTCAGCGTATTTACCGGTGCCTTGGAGAACGGCGGAAGTGTTCGCGGTATCAATGTAAAGGGCGAGGCAGAAATGCCCAGAAAGAAAATTGATGCTTTGGTAGAGTTTGCAAAAGGCTACGGCGCAAAGGGCTTGGCTTATCTTTGTGTTTTGCCGGACGGAACCTACAAGTCTTCTTTCTCCAAGTTTATGACGGAGGAAGAGTTAAAGGCATTGGTAGAAGCAATGCAGGGTGAGGCCGGAGACCTTCTCCTCTTTGCGGCAGACAGAAATAAGACGGTATTTGCTGTTCTTGGTGCACTTCGTCAGGAAGTGGCAAGACAGCTTGGACTGATTGATAACAATAAATTTAACTTCCTTTGGGTAACCGAATTCCCTCAGTTTGAGTGGAGCGATGAGGAAGAGAGATTTGTGGCAATGCACCATCCATTCACCATGCCTATGGAAGAAGACCTGGATAAGATGGAGTCCGATCCCGGCAGCGTGAGAGCAAAGGCTTACGATATCGTATTAAACGGTGTTGAGCTGGGTGGCGGTAGCGTGCGTATTTTCCAGAGTGATGTACAGGAGACCATGTTCAGAGCCCTTGGTTTTACCGATGAAAAAGCACATGAACAGTTTGGATTCCTTTTGGATGCATTCCAGTACGGAGTTCCGCCTCATGCAGGACTTGCAATCGGTTTGGACCGTTTTGTCATGCTTCTCGTAAAGGCAGATAACATCCGTGAAGTCATTGCCTTCCCGAAGGTAAAGGATGCTTCCTGTCTGATGTCTGAGGCTCCCGGAAAGGTAGATCCCGCACAGCTGAAGGAGTTGTTCCTTGCAACTATTCCGGTAACAGAAAACAAAGAAGATTAAACAATGGGCCGGCGCGAGATAATCCCGTACCGGCCTTTCTGTGTCGTTTGCGGAAAGGAGGCAATCATGGAACAGTCGGCGAAAATCTGCTACTATCTGGTCATTCCCAAGGAATATGCGGAATTGGAACTGCAGGATCCTCTGTTTCAAAGAATGCTTGCCTGCGTAGATGAAGAGCGAAAGAAAAAGATTTTGGGATGCAAATCCGCCAAAAACAGAATGCTTCGATTGGGAGTGTCCCTGCTTTTGCAAAAAGGGTTGCGGGATTTTGAAAACGAAGAATTAAACCCGGCAGATGAATTGCAGGCATTGGATTTGGAAAAACTAACAGTTGATTTGGAACATGAAAAGCCGCTTCAACCCAAATACAATTATGGAAAGTCCGGGAAACCTTATTTTTCGGAAGTTCCCCTTTTGTTTAGCTTATCCCATTCCGGAGCTGTTTGCCTGTGTGCCCTTTCTACCTCAAAAATCGGGGCAGATGTGCAGCTTCATACCAAGGGAGAGTTGGACAAATTGGCAAAGCGGGTTTTGGACGATCGGGAGCTGGGGATTCTGGAAACCTTGGAAACGGATAAAGAGAAGGAATACTATTTTTTTGAAAGATGGGCAGTAAAGGAAAGCATTGGAAAATGCACCGGAGAAGGGATTTTTTCTTTACTGGATCGTGAAAAAAAAGAGGAGTTTGCAAACTCCCGGGACAAATTTATAACAAAAACGTATGAGATTACCGTAGGAGAGACTTGCTATAGTATTGCGGTAAGTCATTTATAGAAACGGATTGTGAGAAAAGAAAATGAAACGATTATTTGTATATTTAAAAGCCTATAAGAAAGAGAGCATACTGGCGCCGCTGTTTAAATTGCTGGAGGCAGGTTTTGAATTGTTTGTGCCTTTGGTAATGGCAGCCATTATCGATAAAGGTATCGGACAGGGAAATAAAACCATTATTTGGCAAATGGGTCTTTGCCTGGTGGGTTTGGCGATTGTGGGATTGATTTCCGCGGCTACCGCACAGTTCTTTGCAGCCAAGGCTGCGGTAGGATTTGCCGCAAAGCTTCGAGAGGCCTTGTTTGCCCATATTCAGTCCTTAAGTTTCACCAATATTGACCAGGCAGGAACGTCCACCATGATTACCCGTATGACCTCGGATGTAAACCAGGTGCAGTCCGGTGTGAATATGGTACTTCGACTGTTCCTTCGTTCCCCGATTATCGTATTTGGTGCCATGATTATGGCATTTACCATCGATGTGAAATCAGCCCTGGTGTTTGTAGTGGCGATTCCGCTTTTGGCAATTGTGGTATTTGGGATTATGCTGGCAACCATTCCCCTTTATAAGAAAGTGCAGGGGGGACTTGACAGGGTTTTGGGTATTACCAGAGAGAATTTGACCGGTGTACGTGTTATTCGTGCATTTCACAGGGAAGAACAAGAGGAGCAGGTGTTCTGCGAAGAAAATGAAAAGCTCACCGACATGCAGATGTTTGTGGGTAAAATCAGTGCCTGCATGAATCCCTTTACTTACATTATCGTAAATGCAGCAACGATTTTGCTGATTTATACCGGCGCATTAAAGGTGCAGGTGGGGGATTTGTCACAGGGTGAAGTCATTGCGATTTTGAACTATATGTCTCAGATTCTGGTAGAGCTGGTGAAGCTTGCAAATCTGATTATTCTTACCACCAAGGCGGTTGCCTGTGCAGATCGTTTGGCCCAGGTTTTTGAAATCCCGGGCGGAGAAGAGAAAAACGATACCGGATTAACCAAGAGCCTTACCGGAGACAAAATTCCGTATCTGGTATTTGAACATGTGTCCCTGAATTATAAGGGGGCAGGAGAGGAAACCTTAAAGGATATTGATTTTATGGTGGAGAAGGGGGAAACCATCGGTGTAATCGGTGGTACCGGTTCCGGAAAGTCTTCCCTGGTAAATCTGATTCCCGCATTTTATCCGGCTACCGAGGGTAATATTTACCTGGAAGGAAAGAACCTGAAGGAATATGTGCCGGAAGAATTGCGCATGCGCATGGGTATCGTACCCCAGAAGGCAGTTTTGTTCCAGGGTACTATTCGCAGCAATTTACTTTGGGGAAAAGAAGATGCAACCGAAGAAGAAATGTGGAATGCATTGGAAATTGCCCAGGCCAGGGAAGTGGTAGAGGGAAAAGAAGGAAAACTGGAGGAGCCGGTTGCACAAAACGGCCGAAATTTCTCCGGTGGACAGAGACAGAGACTCAGTATTGCAAGGGCCTTGATTCGAAAACCCGAAATTCTTATCTTAGATGACAGTGCTTCGGCATTGGATTACGCTACCGATGCAAAGCTTCGTATGGCACTTCGTACGTTGGAGGGAAATACCACCACCTTTATCGTATCCCAGAGAGCCTCCAGCATTCGACATGCGGATAAAATTATTGTTTTGGATGACGGGGAAATTGCCGGCATCGGAACACATGAGGAATTATTAAAGACCTGTGAAGTATATCAGGAAATTTACCGTTCACAGTATCCGGAAGAAAGAAAGGAGGCATAAGATGGCAGGTAAGAAAAAAATTGAAAAAGGCACCATCAAAAAAGTGCTGAAATATATCAGTAAGTACAAGCTTATCTTAATCCTCTCCATTCTTTTGGCAGGTGTGACGGTAGCCTTGTCTTTGTATGTTCCCATATTGACCGGTGATGCAGTGGATTTGATGAT
>DCGY01000068.1:16698-20866 GCA_002314715.1 Lachnospiraceae bacterium UBA1766
ATTCGTGAGGCGGCATTTAAACGTTTGGAGATTCTGCCCTTAAAATATCTGGATACCAAGGCGACAGGAGATATTGTTAGCCGTGTAATAGCGGATGTGGATACCTTTGCAGATGGTTTGCTGATGGGCTTTACCCAATTGTTTACCGGGGTTTTGACCATTGCGGGAACCTTGATTTTTATGCTGATATACAATATCCCCATTACCCTGGTGGTTGTATGTTTAACACCTGTATCCTTCCTGGTGGCAAAATTTATTGCGACCAGAACCCACGATATGTTTGCGGAGCAGTCAAAGACCAGAGGAGAACAGACGGCCTTGATTGAGGAGATGGTGGGAAACCAGAAGATTGTAAAAACCTTCTCCCGGGAGGAAGATGTGAAAGAGACCTTTGGGGAAATCAACGGCCGATTGCAGAAGTGTTCCCTCAATGCAACCTTTTACTCCAGTCTGACCAACCCCTGTACCCGTTTCGTAAACAGTCTGGTATATGCCAGCGTAGGTATTTTTGGCGCATTTTTGGCTATTCGCGGTGGAATAACGGTAGGTCGTCTGTCCTGCTTTTTGAGCTATGCAAATCAGTATACAAAACCCTTTAATGAAATTTCCGGTGTTATCACCGAACTACAAAACGCCCTTGTTTGCGCAGAACGTATTTTTGCCTTGATTGAGGAAGAACCGCAGGTTGCGGAACCGGCAGATGCCAAGGTACTGGAGGAAGCGAAGGGTGTGGTTGAACTTGAGAAAGTCAGCTTTAGCTATGTGCCTGAGAAGAAATTGATTCAAAACTTCTCCTTAAAGGTTGCACCGGGCCAAAGAGTTGCTATCGTAGGTCCTACCGGCTGCGGAAAAACCACCGTAATCAATCTGTTAATGCGATTCTATGATGTGGATCAGGGATGTATTTGTGTAGATGGTACCGATATTCGAAACCTGACCAGAGGAAGTTTGCGTACCAACTATGGCATGGTGCTGCAGGAAACCTGGCTTCGTGGAGGTACGATTCTGGATAATATTCGTATGGGCAAGCCAGATGCCACCAGAGAAGAAGTTATTCAGGCGGCAAAGGAAGCCCATGCACACAGCTTTATTAAGCGTTTGCCCAATGGCTACGATACCGTGATTACGGAGGACGGCGGAAGCCTTTCCCAGGGTCAGAAGCAGCTTTTATGTATTGCACGAGTTATGCTTTGCCTGCCTCCTATGCTGATTTTGGACGAGGCAACATCCTCTATCGATACTCGTACCGAGATTAAGATTCAGAATGCTTTTGCCCGTATGATGGAAGGTCGTACCAGCTTTATCGTGGCACACCGTTTGTCTACGATTCGTGAGGCAGATATCATTCTGGTGATGAAGGATGGCAATATCATCGAACAGGGTAATCATGAAAGCCTGCTGGCAAGTGGCGGTTTCTACGCAAATCTCTACAACAGTCAGTTCGCTGGTTGATGTACAGAAAATAAGAACATAAAGCAACCTCTCTGCATATGCTGTTACAAGCAAGTGCAGGGAGGTTTTTTATGTCCTTGGTAGTTTTGGACGCGGGACACGGTGGAGAAAATCCGGGAGCGGTATATGAAGGAAGAAGGGAAAAAGATGATGCGCTGGCCATAGCGATGGGAGTGGGAGCGATTTTGGAAAGAAACGGAGTGGACGTATATTACACCCGTACCACGGATATTTATGAGAGTCCCGCCAAAAAGGCCCGGGAGGCAAATCGGATACGGGCAGATTATTTTGTGTCGATTCATCGCAATTCCAGTCCCTATCCCAACCAATATTCGGGGGTGGAAAGCCTGGTTTACAAAAAGGGCGGTAAAGGGGAACAACTTGCGGAGAATATCAATAAAGAACTGGAAAAGGTGGGCTTTTTAAATCAGGGAATCCGGGAAACCCCCAATTTGGCAGTCCTTAGAAGAACCGAAATGCCGGCAGTGCTTTTGGAAGTGGGATTTATCAATACGGCACAGGATAATCAACGTCTGGATGAACGGTTTGATGAGGTGGTTTCGGCCATTGCAAAAGGGATTTTGGAGACATTGTAGGTTAGCAATATTTGAGTAGAAGAAAGCATATTTTCAATAGATTTTTTCTGCTCATTTTTTGTATGATACTATTAAGTGATTCTATGCATTTTGGAATCAGAGCGGAGGAGAAAAATGGGAAAGAAACAATACCGTAATGTGTTTACCGAAATCGGTAAGAGTGAAGAAGAAGTTGAAAAACGTTTAAAGGAAGTGGTGGACACTTTCTTTTACGGAGATGATAAGGTATATTTCCCGGTAGAGGATGATATGGCCTATATAGAGGATACCGGAAATCATGATGCCAGAACAGAAGGCATGTCCTATGGCATGATGATGTGTGTCCAGCTGAACATGAAAGAGGAATTTGACCGTATTTGGAAATGGGCAAAGACCAATATGTATATGACAGACGGTTACAATGAGGGCTATTTTGCATGGTCCTGTGCGGTAACCGGAAAGAAAAATGCAAACGGACCGGCTCCCGATGGAGAAGAGTTCTTTGCAATGGCACTTTTCTTTGCTTCTCACAGATGGGGTGACGGAGAGGGAATCTTTGAGTATTCCAAAGAAGCAAAGGATATCCTGAGAGCCTGCATTCACAAAGGGGAAAACGGCAGACCCGGACAGCCTATGTGGAATCGGGAAAATAAACAGATTTTGTTTGTGCCGGGTGTCAATTTTACCGACCCTTCTTACCACCTGCCTCATTTCTATGAGTTATTTGCAAAGTGGGCCTATGAAGAGGACAGAGAGTTTTGGGCAGAGGCGGCAAAGGTCAGTCGCGCATATTTGAAAACAGCCTGTCATCCGGAATCCGGTATGAATTCCGAGTATGCAGAATTTGATGGTTCTCCCATGAATCGGGAGCTGACCTGGACTTCTGACAGACACAACTGGTTTTATTCCGATGCGTACCGTACGGCAGCCAATATCGGCTTGGATTATGAGTGGTGCGGTAAGGACGAAGGACAGTTAAAGGCGGTGGAGCGTTTACAGTATACCCTTGGTGTGGTAAATCGAAACAATCCTTATCGGGTATATGAAGTGGATGGTACTCCCTTAAGTATTCCGGCCCTTCATCCTTTGGCAATTCTTTCCACAACGGCACAGGCGTCGCTGGCAGTGGAAGGTCCTATTTCCTTAAACAGCTCCGATGAAACCAAGGCCGTTGCGGCAGAATGGGTTGCAAAATTCTGGAATGAACCCATGAGAACCGGTGATCGCAGATATTACGATAATTGCTTATATTTATTCAGTTTCCTGGCACTTAGCGGAAATTACAGAATTTATGAATAGTTGGAGGTAGAAAAAATGGCAGGTCCGAAAGCACCAAAAGATCCCACAGCGAAGGGAAGTAGTTTTTATATTTGCAGACAGAAGGATGTAAACGGTAATCCCACTCCCGACGGAAGAGGAATTCAGTTTATTTACTTAAACGATGTTCGTTTGATTACCTTTGCAAAAATGGTAGGAAATATTGAAGATGAAAAAATGCTGGATCAGTTAAAGACGGCAAAGGGATTCTTGGAAATGGTAGCCGGTATCGGTGTTTCCGTTTTCGCAGAGGAACAGGATCAGACAGTTGACTTTGCGTTCCAAATGTATGGAAAGACAGATCCCAACAATTCCGGAAATACCATTAAGGTTTCCTGCAAACCGGATGGTATGGAGCAAATCATCTGGTTGGATGATTATACCTGGAGTGATGACAATGATATCCCCGGTCAGATGCGCTTTGAATTTGACAAAGCAGAGAGAATGGCTACCGTAGATGTAAAATTATATCTTCGTGAGGGCTTTACCGCTCCCGAGCAGGAAGAGTGCACCAAGATTGATACCGATTCTGCGGATTACAAGAAGATGATGGAAAAATCCCTGATTCATATGGGCAATTACAGCCGTGTGAAGAAGGTCATTGAGAAGGCAAAGCGCGGGGAGGATGTTACCATTGCCTTTATCGGTGGTTCCATTACCCAGGGCGCAGGGGCAATTCCCATTCATTTGAAGAGTTATGCATATCAGACCTGGGAGAAGTTTAAAGCTGCTTTCGGAGAAAATGTGCATTTGATTAAAGCCGGTGTGGGCGGTACTCCTTCCGAGCTTGGTATGGTTCGTTTCGACAGAGATGTCCTTCGAGA
>DCGY01000026.1:0-129 GCA_002314715.1 Lachnospiraceae bacterium UBA1766
TACCACGCTGACCTACTACATCACCGATTCTCTCAGGATCAATCTGGATAGAAATGATCTTAGGAGCATAAGGTCCAACTTCCGGTCTGGGAGCTGCAATAGCGGGCTTCATACAGGTATCCATGATGA
>DCGY01000026.1:268-39742 GCA_002314715.1 Lachnospiraceae bacterium UBA1766
CCGAAGAAGTCCTCAAGACCCTGAATATCGGTAAGAAGTACGAAATCATCGTCGGTTTCACCGGTAACAAGACCACAGGAAATACCTGCTACCATCTTCTTAATCGGAACACCTGCAGCCATAAGAGACATACAAGATGCACAGGTAGAAGCCATAGAGGTAGAACCGTTGGACTCAAAGGTCTCGGATACGGTACGGATTGCATAAGGGAATTCTTCCTCGGTAGGAAGTACAGGAATCAATGCTCTTTCAGCAAGTGCTCCATGTCCGATTTCTCTTCTTCCCGGTCCTCTGGAAGGCTTCGTCTCACCTACAGAGTATGAAGGGAAGTTATAATGATGCATGTATCTCTTGGTGGTTTCGTTTTCATCCAAACCATCTACCTTCTGCTGCTCAGACAAAGGAGCCAAGGTACATACGTTACAAATCTGAGTCTGACCACGGGTAAACATAGCGGAGCCATGTACTCTGGGAATCAAATCTACTTCTGCTGCAAGAGGACGAATCTGGGTAATCTCACGTCCGTCAGGTCTCTTGTGATCCTTTAAAATCATTTTACGAACAGTCTTCTTCTCGTACTGGTAAACAGCCTCGCCTAAAATAGCAAGCCATTCTTCCTTCTCGGCAAAAGCCTCGGTAAGCTTATCGGTAATGGCACGGATATTGCCCTCACGAGTCTGCTTATCATCGGTAAATACTGCAACTTCCATCTCTTCGGGAGTTACAATCTTCTTCATTTCTTCAAACATTTCAGCAGGAATTGCACAGCTGGTGTACTCATGCTTTGCCTTTCCACACTCTGCTACGATCTGCTCGATAAATGCGATAATGGTCTGATTGATTTCATGCGCCTTGTAAATAGCCTCAATCATCTTTGCTTCCGGAACTTCATTTGCGCCGGCTTCAATCATGATAACCTTCTCTTTGGTAGAAGCTACGGTAAGGTTTAAGTCACCTTTCTTCCACTGCTCCTGGGAAGGGTTGATAACCAACTCACCATCAATCATACCTACCTGGGTCATTGCACAGGGGCCATCGAAGGGGATATCGGAAATACAGGTTGCAACTGCAGCACCAATCATTGCTACAAGCTCGGGACGACACTGAGGGTCTACACTCATTACCATGTTATTCAAGGTAACATCGTTACGATAATCCTTGGGGAATAAGGGACGCATAGGTCTGTCGATTACACGGCTGGTAAGAATTGCATTCTCACTTGCCTTGCCTTCTCTCTTATTAAATCCTCCGGGGATTTTGCCTACAGCATAAAGCTTTTCTTCGTATTCTACGCTAAGAGGGAAAAAGTCAATTCCTTCTCTCGGCTTCTCGGAAGCGGTAGCGGTACATAATACAGTGGTATCACCATACTGCATAAATGCACATCCGTTTGCCTGCTTGCCTACACGGTTAACGTCTACGGAAAGAGTACGTCCCGCAAGGTCCATCTTGAAATTCTTGTACATAAATTTCTTCCATCCTTTCATTTTGTAAAATTTATTTTCATGGACAGGAGATACCGAAACTACTGAAAAATGCATGGCTACCATACCCTTTTCAGCGGTCTCGGGAACATTCACTGTCCAAAAAACACAAGCTAAAATCGCAAGGAAAGCGAAGAGTCCGATACGGACCCTCCGCTCTCTCACTTTCTCTTATTTTCTTAAACCAAGCTTCTCAATCAAAGCACGATATCTCTCGATATCCTTCTTCTTTAAGTAGTTCAAAAGACCACGTCTCTGACCTACCATCTTTAACATACCACGACGTGAATGATGATCCTTGGGATTCTCCTTCAAGTGCTCGGTAAGCTCTTCGATTCTTGCGCTAAGTACTGCTACCTGTACTTCAGGTGAACCGGTATCTCCAGCGGTTCTAGCGTACTCGTTCATAATTGCGGTTTTCTTTTCCTTTGAAATCATTTCTGTTTCCTCCTAAAAAAATAATATTAATCGCCTTATACCAAGACCGGGTCGGAGTGTCCCAAATCTGAGTATCGGCTAAACCATACCGACTTATATTACCACAATCGAATGTCCTTGTAAAGCCTTATTTTATTTCTCTAATATCCGTACACATTTTACCGGCTTACGATAATCGTATTCACTGATTTTAATACCGTTTTTTGGACTGCTGGCATGCACTACCTGACCATTGCCGATATAAATTGCCACATGATTGATTTTCACGCTGCTTGTGCCATAAAACACCAGATCCCCGGGCAATAACTCCGCCGCAGTGATTTTGGTGCCCTTCTCGGACTGTGCCACGGAATAATGGGGAAGTTCCACCCCGTATTCCTTAAAGACACTGAGGACAAACCCGGAACAGTCTGCACCTCTTGTAAGGCTGGTTCCGCCCCACACATAAGGATTTCCTACAAACTGCTTCGCAAACTCTACCAAGGAGGCTCTCTCTTCGCTGATATCATCCCCATATAATATTTCATATTTGGAAACCGCCGTATCCAGTGCACTGCCCAGGCTGATATACTCGGAAGCCACATAGGCCTCCTGACCATCAAAGAGCACCTTGGTCCAGTCCCCTGCATCCTCCAAATATTCCAATTCCTCTCCCTTGGAAAGACTGCCTAAAGCAGCTCCTTTTTTCTTTGCGCTCTCGCGAATATATAAATGATCCGTTTCGGAAATCACCACCGGCTTCACAAGCTCGTCCGCCAAAAGTCTGGCCTCCGGTCCGGTAAGTAAATGGTTCTCTTCCACATATCCTTCCACGTTGCCGGATTGAATCCGGTACCATCCGTCCTCGTAATCCAAAACCTCGCAGGCACAACCGTGATACATTCGACCCACTGCTTCGGAGGAGCTGTCCGTTTTCTCGTATACATTCACAAAGGCTACCCCTTCCACATTGGCAATGCCCAGATTGGTATATCCCCAAAGGGCTCCAACCGCTTCCTGTGCCATGGTAACATATTCTTCCTCAGTATACTTACTCTCCAGTATATTGGCCACACCTGCAGTATCGAGGGGCGACAAAAAACTGCCTGCACTCACCGGCTGGGTGAAACATGCAAACGCAATTGCAAATATGAAACTAGCCGCAAACCCCTTTCGAAACATACGATTATCTCCAACAAGCTTTTTCCCCATTAGTAAAGGGACTGTATCATTCATTGTGTTACAACTTTGTTACAAAATTGTTACAACACATTGAATTATACAGTCCCTGTTCAGACATGTCAATATCTTCCAAAATATTCCAACCGGGCAAATTTTTATTTTGCGGTCGCTTCTTCTTTTTCATCCATAATTGCAAACGCAATGTTGGTCGCATGGTCGGCCACTCTCTCCAAACCGGAAACGATATCGGAGAAAATCATACCTGCCTCGGGAGTACATTCTCCCTTGGTCAAGCGATCTACATGAGCTCTTTGGAGTTCTCTCTCCTTCTCGTCGATACGATCCTCCAAAAGGATTACTTCCTTCATGTGTTCCTCGTTGCCCTTTGCAAACATTTCCACAGAATACTGAACCACTGTATTTACCATATCCAGCATTTCGCCCAATTCCTTCTGCGCCACTTTGCTGATGCCCACATTATCCTCTTTACGAAGCTTTGCCGCATCCGCAATATTTTCCGCATGATCACCGATACGCTCAATATCATTTACCACATGGAACAAAGCACCGATGCTCTTTAAGTCTTCAATAGGAAGGGTAGACTGATTAATCTTTACCAAATAATTGGTAATTCCGTGATTCAGGTAGTTAATATTTTTCTCTACCTCATATACCTCGTTAATATCTTCTTCATCCAAGGTAATCAGAGCGTTCATGGCTCTGTTCAGGTTTTCGCTTGCAAGGGAAGCCATACGCTCCAATTCTTTGATGACTTCCACAACTGCGGTGGCCGGGTTAAAGACAACCTTTTCACCGATATACTTCATCTGGAAGCTCTCACGATAGCTAATCTTCTGATCTTCACCGGGAACACAAATACTTGCCAATTTCACAATGAAACCGGAGAAGGGGAACAGGATAATAACCTGGAACACCTTAATCAGGGTATGGGCATTTGCCACGAAACGTCCGTCATCGGAAGAAATGCTCTGAATCAGACTGATCACCAAATCCCTTGCCACAAACATGATTACATACAATACCAAAGTACCAATTACATTAAACCAAAAATGAATCAGCGCGGCTCTCTTGGCATCCTTCTTTCCGGAAAGGGAAGCCAAAAGCGCAGTACTGCAGGCACCGATATTACATCCCAAAATAATAAAAATCGTAATGCTCAAATCAGAAATCAGACCCTGCTGCGCCAATAACAATACGATGCTGACCGTTACGGAAGAGCTCTGAATCAAAGAAGTCAGAACCAGGCCCACAAAGGTCGCCAGGAACGGATTGGTCAGAGAACTCAAAAAATTACAAATCGCAGGTTCCTCTCGCATGGCCTCCATGGAACCGGACATGGTACTGAGTCCCAAAAACAATACGCCGAAACCGATTACAATATCGCCGAACTTCTTTACCTGCTCGTTTTTCACAAACATGACCATCAATACACCCACCAGCAAAAAGATCGGTGCATAGGTAGACAATTTAAAAGATACCAACTGCGATGTAATAGTGGTACCGATATTGGAACCGAAGATGACGCCTGCTGCCTGATACAAATTCATCAGTCCTGCATTTACAAAACTGACCACCATGGCAGTACAAGCGGAGGACGATTGAATAATACCGGTAAAAACAAATCCCACAATGACTCCCGCGAAACGATTGGTGGTAAATACCTCCAAAATATGACGAAGTTTTGCACCGGCAACCTTCTCGATGGAATCACTCATAACACGCATGCCGAACAGGAACAACCCAAGTCCGCCTGCCATACTTAACAAAATACTGAGATTCATAATAATCCCTTTCTATTCAGAAAACTTTATTATTTACAAACTCGCACAAGTCCCATTCTACGAAAAATCAGACAAACATACAACCCATTTTTCCAAATTTCTGCAAATTTTAACATCCCCAGTACAAAGCACCCTCCGAAATATCCCTTTCTAGCTGTGCTTTTAATTGCTCCAAACCATGAAAATTTGTCTCCGGACGGGTAAATTCGTACAGCTGTACGCAAATATCCTTCCCGTAAACGTTTTCCTCAAAATTGTATAAAAAGGTTTCCACACCTACAATCTTTTTCTCTTCTACCGTAGGCTTCACCCCGATATTGGTAATTCCCGGATAGGTCTTTCCCTCCAAAAGAACCTTGGACATATACACCCCAAAGGGGGGCATCAGTTTGTCCGCATCCGGCTGAATGTTCACTGTGGGAAACCCAATGGTACGTCCGATCTGATTTCCGTGAAGAACGGTTCCGTAAATGCTGTAGGGCATTCCAAGCATTTGATTTACCCGAGGAATTTTTCCTTCCTTCAGCAGGTTCCGTATACGGGTGGAAGCCACCACATCCCCGTCCATCTGAACCTTCTCAATGGTTTTTACCTGAAAATCCATTGCATCCGCCATGGACTGAAGGAGTCTTATATTTCCTCGTCCTCTGGCGCCAAAGGATAAATCCTCTCCCGCCACAATCAACTTGGCATGCATCTGATTCTTTAGATATCTCTGCACAAAATCTTCCGGTTCTGTAGCAGCCGTTTCTTTTGTCAGGGGGAACTCCACCAAATAATCAATCCCCATCTTTTCAAACAGACGTCGCTTTTCTTCCCGGGTATTCAGTTCCCCTTTGCTGTCGGTCCCAAAAAAGAAGGCCGCATCGGTATCAAAGGTAAACACACAGGAAGCCAGTCCATCCTTTTTGGCCTCCAATATATCCGCCAGAAGTTTTCTATGGCCCACATGCACTCCGTCAAACTTACCGATGGATACAGCGGTATTTTCATTTATTTGAAAGTCAGTACTCTGACATATGATTTCCACGTTAAATAACATCCCTTCCGGAAAGTTAGTCTCTCTCCAAAAACATTTTCACCGGCTTGTACCACTGACGCGCTTCCTCATACGCATAAACAGCTGCGAAACTGCCGTCGGACCGATGCACACGAATCCAATCCCCCACCGGATATATCCGATTTTCCTCTGTCATCATTGGAACAAAGGAATTGCCGTTATTCAGGAATTTATCGTTCTCCGGCTTCATGGTAACCACCGGGCAATCCAAAAACGCCGCTTCCACAGGCATCAGTACACTGTCCAGTCGATTTTCGTCCCGAAGCATCTCCAGCTGTCCCAGGGTAATGGCATTTTCCAACGAAAAATGGGCTACTCTGGTACGCACAAGACTTTGCATGGCGCCACCGGTTCCCAGCTTTTCGCCGATATCGGCACAAAGAGAACGAATATAGGTGCCCTTGGAACAATGAACCCGCATTTTCACCAGGGGAAGTTCCACGGAAAGAATCTCGATTTCGTGAATCACTACCGGCCTCGCCTGTCTTTCCACTTCCTTGCCGGCTCTGGCCAGGTCACAAAGCTTCTGGCCGTTTACCTTTAAGGCAGAGTACATAGGTGGCACCTGCAGATAGTCTCCCACAAAGCTTCGGATTGCCTCTCTCGCTTCCGCTTCCGTACAGTTCACCGGCTTTCTGGACAGAATTGTGCCGGTCATATCCTGGGTATCCGTTTCCACTCCCAGCAAAAGCTCTGCCACATACTCTTTATCCTTCTCGGTCAACATGTCGCAAAGCTTTGTCCCACTGCCCAGACATACCGGCAAAACACCGGTGGCCTGCGGATCTAAGGTCCCTGTATGTCCGATTTTTTTCTGCTTACAAATACCTCTCATTTTGGCTACGACATCATGAGAGGTATAATCAGCTTCTTTATATATATTTATCATTCCATTTAACATATGGTTTCTCCAAATGCTACTGCATTAACTGTTCTTCGATATGCAGAGAAAGGTTGTTCACACAGTCGTGGAAGGTACCCTTCATGGTACATCCCGCCGCACGCATATGTCCGCCGCCTCCGAAATAAGAAGCAACCTTGGAGGCGTCCACCTTTTCGTCGGTACGAAGACTGACCTTAAATTCCAGCAAGTCTGTTTCGTACATAAAAATCGCACAACTGATTCCCTTAATGTTTCTCAGCTGATTTACAATTCCATCAAAATCCTTGGGTGTCACATTGTAAAATTCCATGGTCTTCCGATCAATCATCCCTACAATGCACTTTCCGTCCATAAAGCGAATGCTTTCCATCAATGCTCTTCCCATAATCTGAGACTGCACATAGGTCTTCTGATAAAAGCTTTCCAGAATTACTTTCGGAAAATCAAACCCAAACTCCATCAAATCCGCCATTCTGCGCATGGTAGCCGGTGTGGTATTGGAATACTGACACACTCCGGTATCATGAATAATACCGGTATATAAACAAAGGGCTATATCCGCATCCAGATACTGCTTCTCCATAATATCGAAAAGCACCTCACAGCAAGCCCCCATGTTCGGGCATACCAGATTTACGTTGGCAATTCCCTTATTGGTCAGATGATGGTCAATATTGATTGTTTTTTTTGCCTGTTCATAGTACAAACAGGCATCCCCGATTCGCTCCGGTGTGGTATCCACTACAAAAAACACATCGAAGGCTTCCTGCTCAGCAAAGGTAGAATCAATTTGATCATACCCCTTCAGATAGGAGAAAACCGGGGGAGGTGTCTCCAAATGCACAGAAACCTGTGCCTGGGGACAGCCCTTTTGTACATATTGTGCAAGTGCCAGGCAAGAGCCCACGCAATCGCCATCCGGTCTTACATGACCGGTAATGCCGATACGCTTTGCCCCCTGACATTCTTTTAATAAATCCATTATTCTTCCTCTTCCCTGCTGTTCTTCGCATCCTGTGCAATGACTTCGTCAATCTTATGGGACATATTGACACCATATTCAATTGACTGGTCCATAACGAAGGTAATATCCGGTGTATTGCGAAGATTTACCTTCTTGGCTAACTGGGTGCGGATAAAGCCGGATGCACTTACCAGTCCCTTATGGGTGGAGACTCTAACATCCTCACCACCAAGGACACTGATCCATGCCTTGCAGCTCTTCAAATCCGGAGCAACCTCTACCGCTACCACACTGGTCCAGGGACTGATGCGAGGGTCTTTGATTTCTCCTCGGATAATTTCTGCAAGTGCCTTTTGCACTTCCCCGTTGATACGGGTATTTTTCACACTATTTCTTCTCATAGCTTATTCCTTCTTTTTTCAAAAACAAGACTAACGAGGAACCTCAACCATAATGTAAGCTTCTACAATATCGAACTCCTGCATCTGATCAAATCCGTCAAATACAAGACCACATTCGAAGCCTGCCTTTACTTCCTTCACATCATCCTTAAATCTCTTCAGGGAAGCAAGCTCACCTTCGAAGATCTGCTTACCCTCACGGCTGATACGTACCTTACATCCTCTCTGGAACTGACCATCCAGAACGTAAGAACCTGCGATGTTACCGATAGCGGAAGCCTTGAAGATCTGACGAACCTCTGCATGACCGATAATCTTCTCCTCAAATACAGGATCCAACATACCCTTCATAGCAGCCTCGATATCCTCGATTGCCTGATAAATCACACGATACAAGCGTACATCCACGCCTTCTCTTTCGGCAGTGGTCTTTGCAGCCGCATCCACCTTAACATTGAAACCGATAATAATTGCATTGGAAGCACTAGCCAAAGTAACATCGGACTCATTGATAGCACCAACACCACCATGGATGCACTTCACCACTACTTCCTCGTTGGAAAGCTTCAGCAAGGACTGCTTTACAGCCTCCACACTACCCTGAACATCAGCCTTAACAATCAGGTTCAATTCCTTCAAATTGCCTTCCTGAATCTGGGAGAACAAATCATCCAGGGACATCTTGCTCTTGGTCTCTTCCAGCATCTTCTCCTTGTTCTGAGCCATATATGTCTCAGCATAGGACTTCGCCATCTTATCGCTGTCATGCGCAAGGAATACTTCACCTGCACTGGGAACATCGGAGAGACCTAAAATCTCAACAGGAGTAGAAGGATCTGCTTCCTTCACACGTCTGCCCTTATCATCCACCATGGCACGAACCTTACCGTAGCAAGCACCTGCGGAAATGAAATCTCCTACATGGAGCGTACCCTTTTGTACCAGTACGGTAGCTACAGGACCACGTCCCTTATCAAGCTCTGCCTCAATTACAAGACCTCTTGCCTTTCTCTTGGGGTTCGCCTTAAGCTCCAGAATATCAGCGGTAAGAAGAATGGTCTCCAACAAGTCTTCAATACCCTGTCCGGATTTTGCGGATACCGGTACAAACTCGGTATTTCCGCCCCAGTCGGTAGCAACCAATTCATATTCGGTAAGCTCCTGCTTTACTCTTTCGATGTTAGCGGCAGGCTTATCAATCTTATTTACTGCTACAATGATTTCAATACCGGCAGCCTTTGCATGGTTGATTGCCTCGATGGTCTGGGGCATTACACCATCATCTGCTGCAACTACAAGGATTGCAATATCGGTAGAATTTGCACCACGCATACGCATAGCGGTAAATGCTTCGTGTCCGGGTGTATCCAGGAAGGTAATCTTCCTGCCATCGATGGTAACGGTGTACGCACCGATATGCTGGGTAATACCACCTGCTTCCTTGTCGGTTACATTGGTCTTACGAATTGCATCCAAAAGGGAGGTTTTACCATGGTCAACGTGTCCCATTACACAGATAACAGGAGGTCTTTCCACAAGGTCTTCTTCCTTCTCATCCTCTTCCTTCAACAACTCTTCAATTACGTCAACCTTTACTTCCTTCTCACAAAGGATTTCGTATTCCATTGCGATGTTTTCCGCATCTTCATAGGAAATTTCCTGGTTAACGGTTACAATCTTACCCTCTAAGAACAGCTTCTTTACGATTGCGGAAGGCTGAATCTTCATCTTGTCGGCAAGATCCTTAATGGTAATCATCTCCGGAATGGTGATGACCTTAATGACTTCTTCAACAGCTTCTTCTTTCTTCTTTTCAGGCTTGATGAAGCGACCGGGCTTATTCTTTAAAGCCTCGTCCTCCTCATACATGTAATCCTTCTTGTTGCGCTGTTTATCCTTTTCCTGGCTAAAGCGTCTCTTATCTTCTTCACGCTTCTTTTCGATGTCCTTGGAAGGAGCCTCGCCGCCGAATCCGCCTGCTTTTGCTCCTGCCTTATCACGGTCGTTACGGAATCCGGGCTTACCGCCTCTTCCGTCTCTGTTGTTTTCGAAGGCCTTATCCTTATCAAAGGTACCGCCACCGAATCCACCTCTCTGACCGTCACGATTCTGACCGAATCCGCCACCGGGTCTTCTGTCACCCTGGGGACGATCTCCCTGCGGTCTGTTAAAGCCTGAAGGTCTGTCGCCCTGAGGTCTCTGACCATTCTGACCATTTCTGTTCTGATAAGGTCTGTCGCCGTACTGTCCCTGAGGTCTTCTGTCTCCCTGATTGTAAGGGCGGTCACCCTGGGGTCTGTCCTCACGGTTACGATCCTGGTAACGTCCCTGTCCGCGATTGTCCTGATTACGATTGTCTCTGTTGTAAGGACGATCTCCCTGGGGTCTGTCCTCACGATTACGATCCTGGTAACGTCCGTCCTGATTACGATTGTCTCTGTTGTAAGGACGGTCTCCCTGCGGTCTGTCTTCACGAGGTCTGTCATTTTGTACCGGACGAGTCTGAACCGGTGCTGCTTCCTTCACGGTTTCAACCGGACTGGTTACCGGTGCTTCTGCTACAGTCTCCGGCTTCTCTACCGGTTTTGCAGGACGTACCGGAGTATTTACCTGCATCTGTACGCTGGGCGTAGGAGAAGGAGGTGTTAAAGGCTTGATGGTAGGACGTACCGGTGCCTGACCTCTTCCGTTATTGTTATTAAAACGATTATTGTTATTATTGTTTGCCGGATTCTGCTGGGGTCTGTTGACCGGTCTCTGATTGTTGTCAGAGCGCTGTCCGGGCATCTTCGAATTCTGAGGATTACTTACAAAAATAATCTTCTTTTTCTTCTTGGGTGCGTCATCGGAATCCTCCTTTGCAGGCTCTGCGACGGGAGCAGGCTTCTCTGCCTTTCCGAATGCCTGACGTACCATAGCAATTTCATTATCCTCTAATCCGCTGGAAGCAGTCTTTCCTTCAAAGCCCTTTTCCTGCAAGAAACCGATAATGTCTTTGCTCTGTTTATCTAATTCTTTTGCGATTTCATGTATCTTCATTTTCGCCATTATTACCTATTTCCCTCCATATTATGTCCGGTGATCCCTTCGGCTTTTAGCAGCTTTATGATGGAAGTTGCCAGTCCCATATCATATACTGCCAGGGATGACCTAAGGTCCTTTCCAAGTGCACGACCCAGTTCCGCTTTGGTACCGTATTCATAAATCGGCACCTCATAATAAGAACATTTGTCGTGAAATAACTTTTTGGTGTTGTCTGAAGCATCTTCAGCCACAATGACTAATCCCGCTTTTCCTGTTCGCACCGCTTCCAGTGTTTGGAACTCGCCGCTGCCCACATTTCGACCTCGCATGGCGATTCCAAGCATTGACAATACTTTATTTGGCTTCAATGCTTTCAAACTCCTTTTCCAAGGCATCATATATTTCATTGCTGATTGTCATCTTAAAGGATCGCTCAAGGCCTTTATTCTTTCGTGCCTTTTTTAAGCATTCCTCATTCATACAAACATATGCGCCTCTGCCGTTTTTCTTTCCTGTCGCATCAAGACAAATGGTATCTTCCGGAGTTTTGATGACACGCATCATTTCTTTCTTGCTCTTCATCTCTCCACATCCGATGCATTGTCTCAGCGGAATTTTCTTTGTCATATTACCAAAATCCTTTCCAAAGGGGATTATTCCTCAGTAGCGTCCTCTTCATAATCCTCTTCATCCAAATAATCCTCATAACGGAATCCGGGAGCATCCTTTGCCTGGGTCTCAGACTTAATATCAATCTTGTATCCGGTAAGTCTTGCTGCCAAGCGTGCGTTCTGTCCTTCCTTACCAATTGCAAGGGATAACTGATAATCCGGAACAACAACCTTTGCGGTCTTCTCGTCGGGATCTGCAAATACTGCTACAATCTTTGCAGGAGACAATGCGTTCTGAATTAAGTTACCGGGGTTCTCATCCCAGTTTACAATATCAATCTTCTCACCACGAAGCTCTTCTACGATAGCGTTTACTCTGGCGCCGTTCATACCGACACAAGCACCTACCGCATCTACGTTGGGATCTACGCTCCATACTGCAATCTTGGTACGGCTTCCTGCTTCTCTGGCAATGCTCTTAATTTCTACGGTACCATCCTTAATCTCGGTTACTTCGGATTCAAACAATCTCTTCACCAATTCGGGATGTGTGCGGCTAACGTTAATACGAGGTCCCTTAGGAGTGTTCTTTACTTCAAGAACGTAAACCTTAATTCTCTCGGTAGGGCTGAATACCTCACCCTTTACCTGTTCGCTTTCCAATAACATTGCATCTGCCTTACCAAGATTGATGCTGATGTTCTTGCCTACATAACGCTGTACCACGCCGGTAACAACGTCCTTTTCTTTTTCAAAATACTGATTGTAAATGACGCTTCTTTCCTCTTCACGAATCTTCTGAAGAATGACGTTCTTTGCATTCATGGTAGCGATACGGCCAAATTCCTTTGACTTAATCTCTACATGAAGCATATCGCCAACCTGTGCCTTTTTGGAAACAGCCTTTGCATCATCTAGGCAGATCTGTAAGCAATCGTCGAGAACCTCTTCCTTGGTCTCAACCACTTCCTTCTCCGCATATACCAGGAAGTCGCATGTTTCACGGTTGATTTCAACCTTGATATTGTCTGCCTTGCCGAAATGATTCTTGCAAGCAGTCATAAGGGAATTCTCAATTGCCTCAAAGAGAGTTTCCTTACTAATCTCCTTCTCCTTCTCCAGTATATTTAATGCCTCCATTAATTCCTTGTTCATTACATCCTCCGTTCCGGCCTTCGCCTATATTTTCCTATCTCTAAAAATCAAATGCCAATCGAATCAGCGCCACATCTGCTCTTTGGAAGGTAAGTTCCTCTCCTTCTTCCGATACAATGGTAATCTGCTTTTCATCAAAGCTTTTCAGTTCGCCTGCAAATTCCTTCACCTTATCCACTGCCTTAAACAGTTTGATTTCCACCTGTTCTCCGATACTCTTTGCAAGGTGCTTATCCTTCTTTAAGGTTCTGCCAAGTCCCGGACTGGATACTTCCAGAATATAGGCCTCCTCAATGAAGTCATCCTTGTCAAGTGCATCGGAAAGGGCACGGCTTACAGTCTCGCAATCCAGGATGTTTACGCCTTCCGGCTTATCGATGTATGCTCTTAAATAGAAGTCAGATCCTTCCTTTACATACTCCACATCATAGATTTCAATTCCAAGCGGACGCACAATGGGTTCCAACAGATTCTCTGTCTTCGCTTCATAGGTTTCCCTTTTTGACATGAAATTCCTCCTAACAAACAAGTAAGAGTGGCTTGTGGCCACTCTTACTATCAAAATTCATATTAACATTTGCATTATAGTCCCGAAGAATGGATTTGTCAACGGGAAGATTGAAAAACTTTTAAGGCAAATTACTTAATTGTAAAGAGCTTTCTATCAGTAGCAGTTGAAGGTGCTGTATCACTCCATGCTCCATCGTAATAATACTGGGTACCCTTTGCATCGGTATACTCTACATAAACAACTGTAAATGCCGCATGGTTAGCGCTACTAGCGGCTAATCCAGCTGCAGCAACATCATTTTTCACATTAACACCAATCTTAAACGCTGTACAATCAGAAACATCTGCAGTAGTCAATACTTTATCCTTTCTGTCTTCGATTACACTAGCTGCTTTTCCTTCACCATAAAGCTGAGACAATTCTGCCTGTGCAGCAGTCATTGCACTCTTTGCATTTAACTGGGTCTGTGATCCTCTCGCACGGTCAATGTAACCCAACAATGCAGGAACAAGAATACCTGCAAGAATTGCAAGAATTACCAAAACAACGATTAACTCAACCAAGGTAAAACCTTTGTTGTTCTTTGCTTTCTGAAAACGATCCATAAATTTCATACCTTTTCTCCTCCTGTGTAGAAATTTTGATTATGTAGATATTATAGCAGAAACTTTGTATTTTTACAACACTTTATGCAATATTATATGAATTTTCTCACAATTTAACAATATGCCTATATGATGTGCTTAAAGTCTCTGTTTCTACGGATATTTTGTATATCGGCAGAAACAGTTCTCTTATTTATACCCTTAATCATAATATGCAACTTTTATTAATTCATCTACGGTGGTCTTTCCGGATTCCACCAATGCCAGCGCACTTTCCTTCAAGGTACTCATACCCAGGCTTCGGATTGCATACTGCTTGATTTCCTCCACGGAGTTACCGTTGGTAATCATTTCTCGCACCTTCTTATCCACCGGCAAAATCTCGTGAATTGAGATACGTCCCTTGTATCCGGTACCGTTACACTGATTACAGCCGCAGGCATGCATAACCTTGGGAAAACGACGTCCTGCAATGGAAACCTCTTCCTCCGTCATATCCTCTTCCTTGGCACAGAAGGAACATACCTTACGCACCAAACGCTGGGCCACAATACCCACCAGAGAGTTGGCAATCAGGTAGGGTTCCACGCCCATATCAATTAAACGGACCACAGAAGACGCCGCATCGTTGGTATGCAGGGTAGAAAGCACCAAGTGTCCGGTAATTGCGGCACGTACGGAAATCTGCGCAGTCTCCGCATCTCGGGTCTCACCCACCATGATAACGTCCGGGTCCTGACGAAGCAATGCACGAAGACCAACCTCAAAGGTAAGTCCTGCCACGTTGTTTACCTGCATCTGATTCAGACGGGCTACATTCTTCTCCACCGGGTCCTCAATGGTGGATACATTCACACTGCGCTTGGCAATATCCTCCAAAATCATATAAAGGGTGGTAGACTTACCGGAACCGGTGGGACCGGTAAGATAAATCAATCCATTGGGGGATTGAAGCATCTTCTTTACGGTATTGAAATTTTGTTCTGTCATACCGAAGGTACCGGAGAAATCAATAATGGCAGAGTTAGCCAAAAGTCGAAGTACCGCCTTTTCACCGAATACGGTAGGGATAACGGATACACGAATATTCAGTCCCTTTCCTTCAATATCTACCTTGAAATGTCCGTCCTGTGGAACACGTCGCTCTGCAATATCCAATTCACCCAAAATCTTAATACGGGCGATCAAAGAATTGTGAATACTCTTCTGCAAGGTCATAAATTCGCCGATTACACCGTCCATACGCATTCGAACCGAGGTATGTGTCTCAAAGGGCTCGATATGAATATCGGATACATTGGAGTTATACGCACGGATAATCAAACTGTTCAACAGGTTGATTATGGGCGTATCATCGTCGGAATCCTCTACATTGACTGCCACAACCTCCTGTACATTACTGCTTGCCGCCGCTTTGTTTGCAGCCTTTCGGGCAGATACTTCGGAGTAGTAATACTGAATTGCATTTTCCAAAGGCACCTGCTCGCAAAGGCAGATGCGAAGCTCCATACCAACAACCTGTCGAATATCCTCGATTCCATAGAAATTCAGAGGATCGTTTACCAACAGGTAAAGGGTATTCTCCACTACCTTAAAGCCCATCATGCAGTATTTTTCTGCCAATACCTTGGGAATCATTTCCACAGCTGCCACATCAAACTGAATATCGGAGGTGTTAACATAATCATAATTCAAACGTCTTGCCAGCGCCTCTAACATCTGTTTCTCGGTAATCAGTTTCATCTCGATTAAGGCAGCACCCAGTCGCACACCCTTATGGGTTTTCTGATATTCCACCGCCTGACCGATTTGTGCCTCTGTAATATATCCAAACTCTACAAGCACTTCACCGATTCGGATATTCTGTCCTTTTCTAACGTCCATCTTTTTCCATTCCTTTCGTACTTCCAAAGAGTTTTATTCTGCGCACATATACAATTCCAGTTCCACATTCAATCCATTTTCGGAAGTCACGGTAAGAGAACCGTCCTCATCGTGCTCCACATTCCGCTCTTCCGACCAGCTGAAGCTTCGAAGGCTTCTCTTGGTGTCCTCTTGGAACAGATACTCTACGAATTCGTCCAGTTTTTCCATTTCACCGCCCAAACGCATGGATACACGTGCGGTATAAATACCGGTAAATCCGGTAGAACTGCCCTCTTCTCCATCTTCCGAGCCTTCGGAAGCAAACAGTGCATCGTAGTCCGAAAGGGAAGTCATATCCGAAGAACCCTCTGTGATATAGTCGTCCGTTCCTTCCTGCGCCTTCTTTGAATACTGATAGGGCTCCAGGGTAGTTGTTCCCTCGGAAAGATAAATTTCCAAATCATAAGCATACAATCCGTAGGACAATGCAAGACCTGTCACATACTTATCAATTTCATCGCTTCCCATAATGGGATAGAAGTCTTTCTTGGCCGTTACAATATCCTTCTCCAACTGGGTATTGTCCGCTTCTACAATGGGTAAATCCATCAGCATCATGTCATTCATGGATTTGGTATTCTGTTCCTTTTCCATTTCCTTCTCGATTGCAGACATACGCTTCAGGTTTGGATAAATCCCCCAATAGCCGATACCTACAATCAGTACAAACAGGAATAAAAAAACAAGCAATTTTCGGTCTCTTTCAGAAATATCCAATTTCATCTATTCCACCTGCTTTCCGGCTGCTTCCGCTAGGATACAAGTCACGTTAATATCCCACTTCTTTTCGCCTTCACTGTAACGATAACCGGTATAATCTACCTTACTGAAAATATCCTGCTTTAACAGTCTGGAAATATACTGATTAATCCGTTCAACATCCTCTGCAGCTGCCGTCATATTAACGGTACCTGCCTCCGCATCAAATGCGCTGATTTCGATTTCTGCCAACCCCTCCGCACATTCTTCCAGAACCGCAACCACGCTGTGATTACAGGTAGGGTAGGTTTTGATATTTTCATTTATGGTATCGATGGAATCATACTGTGCAAAGAGGAAATTGTTTCGTGCACTTAACACATTGTATTGTGCAATATCCATCTGCACCTCCACGCTGTTATTTTCATCAATCAGCTTCTGTAATTCTTTCTCCTGCTGCTGACGAAGCACAAAGGAACCAATCGCGCCGGCAACCATAATAAATGCTACGGCCGCAATTAAAATACCATATTTGCTTAGTTTCTTCTTCTCATTTTTGGCCGTCTTTCGATACTCGGTCAGAAGATTTCTGGCTTCTCCTCCGTAGAAGAATGCACTCAGAGGATACAGCATATTTCCGGCGTCCCCCTTGTACTGAACCTGGGGAATGGAAAGCTTGGAATAAAGCTGTACCGGTTCCTGAATTCCCTGCATCATCATGGCTTCCATGGTAGCATTCTGGAAATCATCATCAATACCTGCAACCACAATACATTCCAGGCTTGCCTCAATCTGATTTGCCATCATGAACTGCTTAATCTGGCTGACGGAACGAGCCAGATCCATTGCATAATCCTCACTGCCCTTCTCATGGAAACAACGGACATTATTGTAATAATAAAATGTGCCATTTACCCAGAGGATGGTAGTCAATGTCATCCTTCCCGCAATTTCAAGAACGAAGGTTTTATATTTCTTATCCAGTGTCTTACCAACAAAATTGATGATGGAGCCTTCACCGGTATAGATGCCCTTTAGTTTTACTCCGATTCCCGTAAATACATCTACGAAGTCCTTGATATACTCCGGTGAAACCGCCTCTGCGTACACCCTCTGCATCTGAGGATCTTCCGTAGCCAACGGCACATAGGAATAAACCATTTTATCTGCCTGGTCCACATCGGAATACTCACGGATCAAATATTCCACGGTTTTCTTTTGATTCAGTTTTGGCAGATCAATCTTTCTGCCGACAAACTTGGTACTGTTTACAACCAGATATACATCCGTGGTAGGAAGCTTCTTTTCCTTCCAAAGATCCCGGATAAATCCTTCAAACAGTTCCAAATCCATAAAGATACCATTTAAGACACATCCCTCGGGCACATTGACCGAGAAGTAGCTGTCTGCGGATATTTTATTTTTTCCCTGCTTACCAACAACAAACTGCATGGTTTGGTTGGACAAATAAATCATCATGCTCATCTGTACTTCACCACCTTAATAATTTGTAGATATGGACTGATAAGAGCCATAAATCGGCTGAATTACCGAAATAATAATGAATCCTACAACCACTGCCATCACCACAATCATGATTGGCTCCAGCATGGCCACCAGCTTATCCACCGCAATCTGTGATTCATATTCCATCTGATCTGCGGTAGACACCAGCATGGAATCCAATTCACCGGTTTCTTCTCCCACCAGGATTGTAGCGGAAAGTTTTCTGGTAAACCCATCAATCTTTTGAATGGCCTCGCTCAGACTGGCACCACTCTTAACATCTGCTATCACCGCATCAAACTGGCTTTCAATATAACTGTTTCCGATGGTTCTCTTGGAAATCTGCAGGCAGTTCAAAATCGGAATACCGGCCGCGTACAAACTGGATAAGGTTCTGGCGAATCGGGCCGTATATACAACCTTTCGGAGCTGACCGATTTTCGGCATTTTCACCTCCAGCTTATCCCGAAGGAGTCTCATCTTGGGAATTCCCATTACAATTTTATAAATCATAAACAGAATAATACCAAACAAAATCAGAATATACCACTGATTTACCACCACATCACTGATGCCCAGCAGGATTACGGTAGGCAAGGGTAAGTGATCCATCTGTGCAAACAAATCCTGGAACTGTGGGATTACATAACCCATAATAACCGCTACGACACCGATAATCAAACAGGTCAGAATCTTCGGGTAGGTCATGGCACTTTTAATCTTTTGATTTAATCGATAATCCTTTTCGTAATAAACTGCCAACTGGCTTGCAGTCTGGTCCAGGTTACCGCTGGTCTCCGCACTTTGAAACATATTGATAAACAAAGCCGGGAACGCATCCCCCTGCTCTCGCATAGCCTCCGATAAGGTTGCACCGGAACGCACCTGCTTCAACAAATTGGAATACACCTCTTTTTCCTGAGGCCGTATGGTTTCATCCTCGGAAATGATACGGAGGGCTCGCACAAGCGATACACCCGCTCCTACCAATTTACTGATATTTCTGGCAAAATCAGCCACGCGGTCAGCTCGAATACGTTTTGCTGTCGACTTATGACTTTCCGCCTTTGCCGAAATCAGATATTTTTTATCCTGCTTTAACCGTACATGCAAATCCGCTTCATCATTTGCCTGAAGGGTACCGCTTAGGATTTTACCGTTTTCGTCTTTTGCTTTATACTTGTATGTAATCAAGGCAGTCTCTCCTTTGTCTTAATCTATTCTCCCATTATCTTCAAACAATACTGAACCGTCCAACGATCCTCATCCCCCACCTTTTCGTAGGTTACCAAATAATGATCACTCTGATAAATCAGTTCCAGGATCTCTCGTTTCTTTTCATCATATTTCTGAAGTCTGTAGTACCCATCATCCTCCAGCACCCGGTTCACCGCCGCATGTACCCCGCTTTCAATATTGTCCGACTTGCTCGGGTCGTAAATCGTCTTGGCATGGCCGTAGTACTCCACTTCCACCATCTGCAATGCCAATTTCACATTCTTTGCCTTTCGAAGGGTTAAATGTGCTCCCGTAGAGATTCGAAATGCCATAAACGCGGGGAATGCAATCACAAAAACGATGAAACAAATCAGAAAATATTTCAGAACTTTTTTTAATCTCTTTTTTCCGTCCTGCATGACCTTTCCTCCTCTCTAAGGATTGTCCTTTACCTGTATCGCCAAAGAGGTCTCCGGCATTTTATACAGGCGAATATATTCCGTGTTGGTATATTTCCCGTATCTTGGATTGGATATTTCCAATTCTGCATAAATAACGTTTCCCGGATAAATACTGCTGTCCGCTTTATGAAAACTCAGTTTATCTATGGTGTAGCCCATATAGGTAGCCTCTCCCATTGTCCAGTCTACCGCTTCAAAGCCTTCCTCCAGCACATTGCCTCTCTTATCGTAAATGGAATCCACCTTTTCGAATTTTTCCACCAGATAATTGCTTCCATCCTTGGTTTGTAAGGTGAAGGAAGCTTTGCTTTCATTTCCATTGGTAAATGTAATACTGCTTCCGTCTGTGGAAATCACCACATTTCCGGTGGCCTCCTCCAATTCACTGCGAAGTTTCTTGAAAACCAGCTCCGAAACCTCCTGTCCGTAGGAAATGGTTTTGGCCTGATAATAGAGGTTTGTCACCGAGGAAATAACCGTGGTGGCCGCCACCATAAAAAGCCCCAGGAGCGCGAAGGATACAATCATCTCCACCAAAGTCATTCCGGCATTATTTAATTGTCGTTTGATTTTTTGGAGCAATTCCTTCAACCCGTTCCTCCTTTATTTCTTCCGAATCTGATAAAGCACCAGTTCCGTATGGTTTTCCATGTCATCCGGCTCTGTATATTCATAAGCCTCCGCATCCAATGTTAGGGATGCACCGTCTTGAAGAGGCGTACCGTTGTAATCCACCTCCGTCAAGGTAAATGTGGGTGTGGGCGAAACCGCCTCCCGATTCATCATGCCATGATTTTTCTTAAAAAATTCTTCCTGAAGTGTTCGCTGGGCAACATAAATATCTCTGGTGGTAAACAGCATATTATTAGCCACACTGATAATTTTACTGAAGGAGCCCAGCATGAGGGCGAGAATCATAAAGCCAATCAGCACCTCTGCCATGGTGGAACCGGAATTGTTTTGTATTCTTTTTCGAAGAAGCCTAACGATCATACAAATTCCACCTCCATCTTTCATATTTCAAAATACGGTTGGCCGCAGGATTGATGGTGAGATTTGCAGAAGCAGCCTCTGCCGTTTTGGAACTCACATCCGGATATTTGTCCACCTGTAATTCCAGCACACGCTTAGCCGTGTAGGTGGCATCTCCCACCGTTACGGTAACCCGAATCCAAAGTCTGGCTCCGTCTCTCTGGCTATCATCCTTTTCCCAATACATGTTTACCTTTATATCATCTGCCAGCTGATCCGCATTCAGATCAAAATATTTTCCGGCAGCATTCAAACCGTGTCCGGTATTGCTTTCGTCTTCATCATAATAAGGCCAGTTATTCTGGAACATATTATATCGAACATAAAACCATAACGAGTACTTTTTCTCGTCCCTTAATTTTGTTTCGTGAGCCGCTAGCTGCTCTGCATAAGTATCAAAATCCACTTCGGTTAATTCCGCAGTTAATTCCTCCACCGCGGACTGTGCCAGTTCCCGGGCCCGAATATCCGAGAATTGTTTATTGGCTGAGGAAAACAAAGAATAGGAAGTCAGCAAAAGAGACAAGGCAAAGCCCAAAACAATCACACTTACCACCAATGCAACCATAAGCGCAGAGCCTGTTTTCTCTTGCAGAATTTTCTTTAATCTGTTCATTGTTTTCCTCCTTCCAATTTATTCTTTCCATGCACGCTTCGAAGAAGAGCTGTATGTACCACTCTTCTCCGGCGCAACCACTGCCTGTATCGTGCAATTCGTAGTGGACTCGTGGATCTCCTCCAGCAAATCCAGTTCATCTCCTGCTTCCAGCATATCCGGTAGCAGAATGGTAATCACATCTTTTCCGTTGGCACCGGTATCAAGCATCAACTGTGCCTGTGCCACAACGTTTTTCGCCTGCTCGTCAAAGCTTGCTACGGTCATGGCAACCTTGTAATCAAGCGCCAAAGGACCGGTCGTCTGCAGTTCTCCAAGAGAGACCACATCCTCTTCATCCTTCTTGCAGGTCACCAGATATCCGTTCTCTGACTTCACAAAAGTAAGCGTTCTTATGACGCCATCCCGATCCGTGACAATCATTTCATAGGAGCCGGCATACTCTACCGGGCTAAAGGACAAGGTCCTGAAGCTTGCAGCCCAAATATTGGTTCCCTTTTCTGTCTCCCAGGTATTCTCTTCGCCCTCATTTTCCTTTAGGAATCGAAGGGCTTTTCCTTCCGTAAGTTCCGGTTGCATGAATTGTACTCTCGGAATTTGATACCAGAATACCTTTTGTGTTGCATTGGGGTCCTCATCCGTCCAGAAGGAACTGATTTCATTGTCCGCCATGGCTCTGGCCACAACCTTCACCCAGTATCCCGGATAATCGGACAAGCGGAAGTCTCCCAGATTTGTACCATAGGTGTAAGAGCCTTCTGACAAGGATAAGCCATTCATTCGCAAAGCATTTTCCTTGGTGTACTGTGTAAGAAGCGCTCCCTCATTCCAACTGCTTCCCTCGGTTTCCGGCTTGTCCGAATACAGAGCGATAGCCAGCTGATAGTATCCGGTTTCCACGGAATCCTTTTGCAGAACAAAGGGAATACCCTGATTCAAAACATCCGTCAAAACTGCTTTATCCTCTTGGAATGTCAACTCCTGCTGTCTGTCTTCTCTTACACCAAACTTCTCCAGATTCGGTGTCTCCAGTCTGGTAGGAAGTGTCAAGGTATAAGCCAAACTGTCTTCCCCGTCGCAATAGTTGACCGCGTCAGCCTTTGCCTTCGCCTTAACGGTTATATCCAGAATTTCTCCACCGGCAAAGTCAGACAAGTCAATTTCCGCCCTGCAACCGGTAGCTGTAATACCGGAATCATTTGCAGCAACGGTGTAAGTATGATCGACGGTCACATTGGACACATCCATTCCCGCAGCAGTCATTTGTTCTTTATTTACCCGAACGGTAATCACATAGGCTTCCAAATCAGACAATTCATTGGTATCCGTCAAAGGAGCCCATTCTACCGCGTAAATCAGGTTGTCGCTGTCGTAATTGCCATTTACTCTTCGCAAAGAAACATCCGGCATGGAAAGGGTTGCGAATCGAATATATCCTTGAAGCAGTTTTTCTGAAACAAGAGGAAGTTTTTCTGTAACGTCATCTGCTCCCCGGATTCCCAATCGGGTAACCTTCAATAAGTAATTACCATATTTCCAGTTGCTCTCTGTATCCGTAAAGGTATAACTTTGTGCTTTTACGGATTCTACCTTGGCCAGCAAGGTTTCTGAACCATCCATTGCAATTCCGATTAATTCCAAACCGTACTCTGCGCCACGATATAACAGATTACTGCTGCTATCGGAAATATCAATGCTTTGTCCTAGTGCATCCTCCACATCCCAATGGAAGGTTAAGGTATCTCGATTCTGAGCATCTGTACCCATTTCGTATTGATTACCGAGAATCGGAGCCTTTTGAACGACAATACTTCCACAATCGGTTACTACATTTTTAATCTGTTTGCGAATTGTATAGAAGAAATATCCGTTCGCATCCACAGCATTACTCCAATGGTAGGAAGCGGTGTGCACCATGTAATTGGAGGCCATGTTCTCCTCACCTGAATTTGCCAATTCCAGTTCGTATAACTCCAACGGAAGGCTGTAAATCACATCCATTGTACCATCTTCATTCCGGTACAATACGTATCCGGGACGAAGCTTTCCATTCTCTCCAACGGTTCGGGAAATCCGTTCCCCGGTTTCCGTGAAATAATCGGAATCCATAATAGCACAAACATCTGCGTTGGAAGCCAAACTACTTTGTGGAATGCCGGTTGCAACCGTTCTAGCATAATAACATAAATTATTTTGTCCGATGGTAGGATAGGTTCGAACAAGAAAATCCTTACCAAGGACATCCTCGTAGAAATCGGTCAAAATCATGGTGAAGGTGGTATTTCCGGTGGCACTTCGTGTACCGGCTCTCTGGCTGCCGTGGGTATTGGCCACCCAGATGCCCAGCGTCTCATCATAGGTGAGAAGTTCTACTCCATAGGTAAAGTCCACATTGCGGACAATATAACGAACCTGATAAGTCATTTCGTCAGCTGTATTTCCAAACAAACCGGGCAGTTCCACATTTTGAACATAATTTTCGGATGTAGGAATATAAGAAAACAACTGTTCATTTCGCATCAAGGTTCCGTTAATCGTAAAGGTATTGGATCGACCATACTGATTCTTAACGGCATCCTTTGGAGTAGCCCAGGCCGTAAAGGCATAATCTTTTTCCAGGTTTACTTCTGTCAAAGTAAAAGGTGCACTATATCCGGTAGCTGCGGAGAAAATCACCTCCTGCGCATTTCCGTTTACCGATTTTGCCTGTGAAAACTTAAAGTGTACATCTGCCACATCACCCAACTGAGCATATTCCTGTACATTATCCAGCACAATAACGGTCCGATTACCGGAAATAAATTCCAAGTGCAATGCCGGTGTAGGAATACTCTTCTTAATATCGGTCTCCTTATACGAAAAACCGGAATTATAATTTGTAGCATCCCCACTGTCCGCATGGGTGATGTTGTAGCTGTTCACGGCTTCCACATAGAAACGAATCTTTCCTCCGGTTCCCTGTCCATACCGGGACCACTTTTGCAGTACCTCCTCCGTATCAATCAAATAATAGCAAGCAGATACGGAAACCGTTTCATAGCCGATGTCACTTAATGAACTGTATACCACATTTTTCTTGCTGTCCAAAAGTTCATAATACAGCCGGTACTGATAAGCCTCAGAAGAATAGGGCCATGAAACACGATAATTACTGCTGCTTAGACTTACTGTGACTGCAGGTTTTTCCAGGACATTTTTTTCATCCTTCCGATTGGTAATGAATTCCGTAAACTTTGCATCCAGTTCCTTGTAAACCGAATAGCGTTTCTGATAACCGGAAGTGCTTGTCAGATAGCTTTCCGGGAAGGAAGAAAGATCCTGATAAAAATCCTCCGAAATCGGATTCTGTGACATGGTAAAATATGCGTAATCCGCAATATTCGTTGCATTCACTCCGTAAGCATCCGCCGGATAAATATAATAGGTTCCATTCTTTTCCAAAACAGCCAATGCAGTGGTGTTTTGCTTGGTCAAATAGGTGGAATCATTTTTATTAAAGGGCAAAAGAATCGGAGTGGTTTCATCCTTGGGAATCCACTTGATACCGTTTAAATAAATATCCCCTTTCAACACCTTATTTTTCGCATCCAAACGACAAATGAAAAATTGTAATGCGGCAAACTTCTCTGTCTCTGCCGTTGTTTCTATGGCAATTTGACTGTTCCCATAACCTGCATCCAATACAAGGGGGGCTGCTTCGCTTCCCTTTTCCTCCAAAATATTTCCCTCCGAATCCAGGAATCGGTAATAATATCCATATTTTACAGTGGTGTCAGAAGTCCCTGCGGTAGGATAAAGAATCACCTGTTTGATTCCCTTGGCATTATTCTCATACCGGGGATATACGGTAATTGTCTGCCATTTATCCGCATCCGTCGTAGTAACCTGTAAATGATTATCATCTGCCATTGCAGTTAACAACATACCGGGATTATACGCATCGGCTGCTTTTCCGGTAATTGTCATTGCCTTTTTGAACGCCACGGTAAAGTTGGTATGATAGGTATTCTCCCAAAGGGTCGTAGCTGAAATCATTGCTTGCTCTTTGGGGCTGATATCCCCGAGGGAAGCCTGTTTTTTCCAGCCAAAACCATTCAGATAAACCTTGGCATCCGAGGTACCATCTTTCACCTTGATGGAAACCTTTACCGAATCGATATTATAACCAACATCCTGTAGAATATCAAAAGCAATCTCACCGGTCCCTCCGGCAGAATCTACCGTTATGGTTTTCTTATTGACCGTGACTGTTTTGGTGGCTGATGCCAAAACGTTCCATGACAATCTGGTATAATGTACAGTAGCACTATACTCATAAGTAATTTTGTTTTCTTCTCCCGTCAATCCATTATTGCCAAAATGCAGAACCAACGCTCCCATTTCATTTGCACCGGATGCATAGCTTAAATCAAAGTCAATGGTCTGTTCCGCTCCATCCATTACAAATCGTTGTTCCAGGCTTGCAGGTGCATAATAATCCGTCACCTGATTATTGGCCAATGCATTGTACATGACATTATGAGGGGTAATGGTGAAATATAATCCGGAGGAATTTGTAGTCGCTTCATCGGTTGCGGTTTTTTTCGTGAAGTAATAATTATGCGATCCGCTTACAGCATTTGCAAAGGGACTCATGGTAGATTCACCCGTAGTGCTATTGGTCAAATCCAGGGAATTATACAGGCTCATTAATTTATTGGTGTCATTACCGGTAAATGAATTCACATCCGTAAGCCCACCAAAATAATTGCGACAGTTTTCCATCGCAGTAATATTATTGTTTGCTGTCTGGAATGCGGCAACCTTGTACTGTACCAGCTTTCCGGCTGCATTTACATAATTTCCGTAATAATATGTCTCATTGCCGGCTTTATCAAATTCCACTCGGCGAATCACTCCGGTGTTTACACAGTCCGAATAATAAATCTTTACGCCATCCTGGAAATTGTCTCCCTTAATCAAAAATCCTGCGTTATCTGCGTTGGACGTAATGGCTCCATGATTCTCACAATGATAAAAATTCAGATAACTTCGTGGGGACTTAAATTCGGTAATAAATCCTGCCGCTCCGGTGCCTCCGCAGTCATGAATGCTACCGTAATTTACGCAATGATCAAATGTTACACCCTGGTATTTGATGGTAGCAATCATTCCGGCCACACGGTTGTATCCCCAAATATCTCCATGATTTTCCGAATTGGAAATCACTAATCCGTAATTCTCTCTTTGCTCCAGACGACCAATCAGACCACCTGCAGAGTTGTTGGATATGTACAGGTTCTCCACACGGGCATAATTCCTTAAATAATCAAAATCCTCGGCAGCAAATACCATACCGATGATACCGCCGTCTCCCATGTCATTACCGGTTCCGCGGGATTTTACCACCCAGTTCTCACCGGTGGAGATCGGCTCTGCCGCTGTTCCGCTAACCTGACCGTCACTCATTCTTGCAACAATACCCGCTGTAAATCCGGAGAAGGATTCAATCTGCACTCTGGTATTCTTGGAATTCGTAAAATTATCGCAGGAAAGGACCTTTCCGAAATTCTCACCGGCGATACCTGCCGTGTAGGAATAAGAAGACTTATCACTCATCTCCTTTATCAACCGGAAGTATCCCCTTATTTCAAATGTATCCGCTGTTTCGGCAGTATCCACATCCATATCGCCGTTAACCTTGGCAATATTTCCACCAAAAATACTGGTTTTGGTACCATCCTCTTTCACACCAATCTCGCAGGAGCGAATCACGGAATCGTATGCATTTAAGCCTACAATTCCACCAATTCTGGCCACACCGGAGCCGGAACCCTTTGCCCAAACCATGCCGTCAAAGGTACAGTCTGTTACCGTAACCGTTGCACCTGTCTTAGTGGCATTTCCGGAATAACCGGCAATACCGCCATATCCGCCCTGATCCGATCCCAAATTTCCAATAACAGAACCGGATACGGAAATATTTTGAATCATACCCGCATTTTTACCGGCTACGCCACCAAGGGAAGAAATATCCGTATGCTCCGGCGTCAATTGCACATCACATTCAACCGTAGAGGAAGGAATCTCTTTTCCGCTTTCCTTCACACCTACAATGCTACCGTAATTGCTTCCGGCAATACCACCGGCATTGCTATTGGAAGAATAGCTTCTTACCTGTGTATGGTCAACCGAATTGCCCACCATGAGGGAAATGGTTGCGCCGGCCATATTCTGACCAACCAGTGCACCTACATTTCCGGCTTCTGATCCGGCATAATTATGCAGGAAAAGGGAGCTTACCCGGCTTTGATCCACTACTCCATAGTTTTGTGCACAGATACCGCCCACCGAATTTCTTCCGGTAAATTCCAAAAGACCTTTCGATGCATTTTCAGGTGCAACACTACAGGATACAATGGTTGCGCCTGCAAGATTCACAGCGGTAATACCACCGTTTAATCCATTGGAGGTCAAAACGGTTTCATAATCGCGGCAATCTCGGATGGTAGAACTGTTCTTTGCCACAATACCGCCCGCATTTCCGGAGGCAGAAGCGGTAATCACGCCGTAATTATCGCAGCTTTCAATGACATTGTTGGACGCGTTTTCTCCCAGAATTCCACCTACATTACCCAAGGTAGCGGTAACGGATGCCTTATTGATATAATGGGCAATGCTTTTATTGTCGCCGGTATTTTGTTTACCGATGACACCGCCCACATGCTCTCTGCCGGAAATATTACCGGTTACGGTGATCGGAATAAACGTGCCGTCTGCCTGCTTATTTGTAACAGTTCCCTCGTTGATACCACAGATACCGCCTACGTAACTGCCATTTGATGCAATGGTCAGGTTCTGCACAGAAGAAGACATCTCAATGGTGCCACGATTAAAGCCCACAATAGAACCGCAAACGCCCTCTGTTACGGTTACCGCACCGCCTGATACGCTCTTACCGGAAATGTTCATCTTGGTATTGTTTACCACAATGCCCGAAATGATTCCGAAGTTTTCCGCAGCCACGCCACCTACCACACTGCGTCCGCTGATGGTTTTATTCTCTACGGTACAAATCGCAACTCTTGCACCGGATTTATTCATACCGCAAATTGCTCCTACATAATCCGTGGTTCCGGATCCAAAACTGGTGGCACGGCAATGAATAACGGTACCGGCATTTACCTCGCACATACCGCCGGTATAGGTACCGCAACCGCGAACCGTTCCGGATTCACTGTTGTAGCAATTATCAATCGTGGTCTTCTTTCCCACACGACCGGTAATACCACCGGCATAAGAATAACGATAAACAATCTCTCTGCCGGCATAATCCTTGGTTCTTCCGCCCTGCTCGGCAATGTTCTCCACATATGCGGTAGCAACAATCGGTGCGGTGTTTTGAACCATGGAAATCAGAGCGGTTGTTTCCGGATCAATATATCCTACTACGCCACCCACAAAAATCTTTCCCTGAATCAAGCCGAAAGAATTCTGAGGTGTACTGTCTCCGCTTCCCAGAATGCTTAGGGAAGCGTCCGCAGCAGCTGTAATTACATAGTCCAAGGTATGTGAAGCACCGGTAATTCCATCCAAAAGCTGTACCTTTTCCAAAAGCTTCTGGTTTTCGGAAAGTCCGGTCTTCAAATCACTTTCCCGGAACTTTTGAAGCATTGTCCTTTGAATCACAAAGGCTGAATCCAGACCTGTATCCCCGGGATTCGAGGAAACAGATGTTGCATCAAACAACAATTGATATCCTACAAAGCCACCTACGAAAGCATCTGCCTGAATGGTACCCAACACACGATCCGTCTTAAAGACCGATTTTACCTCCGTAACACCGGTTCCATTCATATTAATCACATTGCCGCCTACGCATCCGCCTACAAAATACTGTCCCGTCACCTGGTTGGGGTTGGAAACAATCTGACGCGCACTGATGTTGTCATCCATCAGCAACAGATGAATAGACGCGTTAAATCCGGCATAGCCGCCTACAAAGGAACTATTCTGGGCATTTCCCCGAATATTTCCACCCTGAAGTTCATAGTCCTCCACAATAGCGTCGCTGTCGTTGTAACCTACAATACCACCCACATAATTGCTACCGGAAATATTGCAGTTGGCAGATATCTTCTTTTGGGCCTGCGTCCGGGTATCCACCACCTTCAGGGTACCGTCTCCCTGCTTTTCGCGCATGGTATTTCCAATGACGCCGTTGTTATATCCCGCAATGCCTCCGGCATAATCACCGGAATAAGTGGTCTGGAAGAAATCAGCGCTTTCCTTGGTGCCCACCTGGCTGTCACAGGCAAAAATCCAACCGGAATTATAGCCTGTAATACCGCCTGCGTACTGATGCACAGCAAAAACAATTCCCTGATTGACCCAATTGGAAATCTTTACATCTATGTTTCCCACACGGCTGGGTACCACAATATCCGTAGACTTTGCCTGGTCAATATCTGCATTACAACCCACAATACCGCCTACATATTCATATCCTACTACATTGGCCTCATTGATACCGCGTGCAGTGTTATCTCCACCCTGTATACCGCTGGCAGGTCCGTGATTAAAGCCCACGATACCGCCCACGTACTGACGGCCGAAGACATAACCGTTCTTTCCTGCTTCTGCCTTAGTGCTGCAATTCGTAATCGTACTGTATTCGTTATAACCAACAATACCTCCTACGTAGACTCCCTTTAATTTATCGCCCAAGGCTGCTGCCGCATCGGCAACACCGGTGTTCAAATACGCACTGAGTGCGGTTTCGGTGTACTGGGGAGAGCTGATACAATTCTCTAATTTGATAACAGAGGCATCGGTTTGAATTTCATTTTTACAATAACCGGTAATACCACCGATATATCGGGCACTCAAAGGATCCGTTCCCTCCAAAACCGCCTCCAGCATACCATAATTGGTACAGCCCTTTATGGAAACAGAAGGGTTCTTTCCGGACAGGGACGCGGGAACCGTAACCATACCCACGATACCGCCCACATATCCGGTGCCCTGAATGGTAGCCCGATTCAACAGATTCTCATAAGAAGCCGCTGTCATTACGCCTCCATGAAGCGCACTGTCATCCAATAATTTCAAATCTCCGGCAATACCACCTACGTAATTTTTACCGGAAATCACACTGCTTTGGTTTGTATTTTGAACGGATAAGCTTTTTAATTCACCTGCATTGAGACCGCAGAATGCACCTACTTTTTCCGTACCGGTAACGGTAATCCGATCTAAAGTGAGACTTTCCAACCGTCCATCATTTTCCTCAAACAAACCGGTGGGTTGCGCCGTATCGTTCACTCCCAAAATCACATTGGCATCCTGGGTGATACGAAGTCCACTGATAACCGGAGCAACAGACTTTAACAGTCCGGCCTGTCCCTTCATGGAATCGCCATACCGCAACAGCTTAATGGAAGGGAATGCCGCATTCTCCAAATAGCAGGCAGCCTTTTGTGCCCCGGAGGTGGTTTTCTTCACACCCACCTTGGCATCCATGGCATCTGATTTTGTATAATAAACATTTCCGCTTTGTACAAAAGTTTCCCAATCAATATCCTCTTCCACGGTATAATCCACCACAAAATCGGAACCGGAAACCTTCGTACTGAAGGAATTATAAGCATTCTTCTCCAAATCCTCGGTGAAACGGACATTGTACAAATGTCTGGCATTGGAAAGGGCAATGGAATAATTCTTTCCGCTTAACACGGACTTCTTGAAATATATGCTTTCGGTATTGGTTTTCTTGACAGCGGTTGCCTCATATCCGGCCCCCTGACCCTGAATGGTACAATACACATTTTCCGCATCCAATCCGAAACGATGGAAGCTTAAGGTTTTGGTCATGGACAAAAGACGCTCTTCTGCCTTGGTTTTCGTGCCCAGACCTTGTCCCAATTCCTTTGCATACGCCGCAGACGAAGCCGCAAAATCCACTGCATCCAATACGATATGTACCGTATTATCTGCCTCTACCCAAGCCAAAATGTCATAGGACTCCAGTTCGGTGATTGTAGCCTCTTTGGTATCCTTGTCCGCATAATTGAAACGGGTTACAGGACAGGAAATCAGCTGACGTCCGGACTTTACAGCAAGCTTGGAACCATCCACCTGTACACTTAATACGATACGATTGGAATCCTTATCGTACACGTCCATGGTATAAGTCAAAAGCTTGGTAGCTCCCGGATATTTGGAAACCTTAAACGATAAATTCAGGGTGTCTTCATTGAGCAGCTTTACCTCGGTAAGCTTCGGTCTGGCCTGCTTTCCGTCGGTAGCCTTTGACAAGGTATCCACACCGTAATAACCAAACAAATAGGTCTGTCGTTTCACCTCACTGCGGTCTCGAATATCTACCATATCCGCAGTAACAGCCTCTCCGTAAATAAACTGCTCATTTCGATCACTGTAGCAAACAGAGAATACCTGTCCCTGTCCGGGCGAAAACTCAATGGCAATGGCCGCATTTAATACCTGGGGGTCATAAATATACCCTTCCAGAAGCTGGAATACTACCTTGGCGCCCAACTGAATTGCCGCATCCGACAGCGTATTGTTTCTGTACGCCTCATAATCCCCTTTCTTGCAGATAGCCGTAACGATGGAATCTCTGTATTTATCCTCCGAGGATTTCCCGTCACTTTCCGGCCAAATAGAATCCAGGGAATAAGCAACCCCCTCCCCATTGGTAAGGGCGGTCAATGCCGCTTCGTCCAGTTCTCTCAAATAATCATCATTGCTGTCCCGAAGGCTGGCGGCAAATTCCTGCAAGGTACCGTTTGCCTCATACTCGGACAACTGATTCTGGGCGGCATAATACAGGGTCTGTGCAGTCTCCTGCTGCTGATTATATAAGGACCAGTCCTGCCATTTGATAATTGCCATGGTCGACAATCCCAAAAGGATGGACAATAAAATAAGCACCACAATTAACTCCACCAGGGTAAATCCCTTGTTGGAGTTTTCTCGATTCTCTATGAAATTTTTCCTGGCTTTCACGAAAAAGGAATTCATAGGTTCTCCTAATACAATTCTGCCAATATAATATGGCTTATCTTTATATCGGCGAAAAAAGGACATAATTATAGCTATTTTAAATATTATATACTCATTTTCAACAATTTGCGAGTGTTTACCGCAAATTTTGTATACATTCTTTTCATACGGGCAAAAAAGCAAAGAAAAAAGCGCCTTCTTTTCGAAAGCGCCTTTGTTTCCAATTTTTTCTTTATAATCCGGCCATTCCCAAATACCAGTTAATCAGTGCCTCCCCGTACAGGAGTGCAATGGCTGCCCCAATACAAAGATATGGTCCAAAGGGGAAATGATCCTTCCTGCCCTTTTTCTTGGTGCTAAGCAGGACAACTGCGGCTGCACCGCCTGTCAGGAAGCCGATAAAAATACTTACCAGGGTAAGCTTCCAACCAAGGAAAATGCCTACCACAAACATGAGCTTAATATCTCCGCCACCGAAAGCCCCGGGGATAATCATAGTAATAATCAAAAGCGGCACACTGACACAAAATGCACCGATTATTCTTGACAGCCAGCCAACCTGGGGCATGGTGAAAATCGAAATCACGCTTACCACCAAAAGAGCGGTCAATACACCGGGATGAATTTCCATGGTGTCCTGATCAATCATTGCGATAGCAGTCAAAATAGTGAAAAATGCAAACGCTGTTAACATCGCGGGGATATCGGTTTGATAATACCAGGCACAAAGAACCGCAAGCAATCCGCCGAAGACCTCCAGCATCACATCACGAATACCAATCTTGGTTCCGCATCCCTTACATTTTCCACGCAGGAACAAATAGCTCCAGATCGGGAACAGTTCCAAAGGAGACAATACACGTCCGCAATTGGTACAATGGGAACGCTTCTTTACAATGTCCTCCTTCTTGGGAACTCTGCAAATAACCACATTATTGAACGAGAAGACACAGGTGCCAATCGTAAAAATAAAAAATATCAATACTCCCCAAATCACATTTTCCATAACAATGTACTCCTAACTTTTTTCTGCTGAAACAAGTACATTTATTATAAGCATTTTTCACAATACCGTCAAGGAAAGCCTACTTTGTCTCCTCCATAAAATATATTCTGCTTCCGAAATCCGGGAAGTACCTGGTTTCTTCATTGTATCCGGTGGCTCCAAAGGTTTGCTTTAGCTTTACTCCTCCGTAATTGAGTACGCTTCCGGGCAATACATACTCCTCCGTTTCCCCATCCATCTTTACAAACTTCGCTACTACGTTGTGGAGTAGCGAATCCTGCTTAATATGAATCGGTGCCACGGTGTTGACCAAATCTCCGAAATGCTTCACGTTATATTTTAGCTCCCGGTTACAGAAATGATAAATTTTATCATCGGCCAACCCCTTTGGATGAAACTCCCCATAGGTTTGGTTCGGAATCACCAGTCTCTGAGCGAGCAAGCCCACGGCTTGGGACTGATCCGAATCCACACAAATCCACTCCTGCAAATTGCCTTCTTCTCCCAACAGCGCCGAAGTATTTCCGCCGTCCGAAAAACTTCTTCCCCGATAAAAGACGCCATACTGCAGCACTCTTCTCCACTTTTTGTATATTTCGATTTGCTGTCGGATTTCCTCCAGCTCTTCTTTCTTCAAATCACAAAAATTACACTCATATCCCAGCACCCCAAAGGAAGCCACCCCAAATCGTGTTTCCAAAGGCGTGGTGCGAAGTGTCTGATGGTTTGGACAGGAGGACACATGAGCAGAAAAGGAAGACAAGGGATATCCGTAGCTGAGTCCGTTCTGAATCTCGCTCCTGCATAAGGCGTCCGTGTTGTCGCTGGCCCAGATTTGCGGGAAATAGCAAAGCATACCCAGATCGAAACGGTTTCCGCCGGATGCACAGCCCTCAAATAGAATATGCGGAAAACGCTCCGTCAATTCCTTCATACATCGATACAAGCCAAGCACATATCGATGTGCAATTTCGCCCTGTCGGTTTGCCGGCAGGTTTTGTCCGAAAACATCACTGAAAATTCGATTCATATCCCACTTTACATAGGCTATGTTTGCGGAAGAAAATACCCTGCTCATCTCCCGAATCAGAAAATCCTGTACCTCCGGCATACTTAGGTTCAGCACCCTTTGATTTCTGCCCTCGCTGTGTGGATGTCCCGGAATCTCCAGAACCCACTCCGGATGTTCCCGGTACAGATTACTGTTTTCATTTACCATTTCCGGCTCTACCCAGATTCCGAATTCCAAACCCAGCTGATTGATTTTCTCGCAAAGCCCCTTTAAGCCGCCGGGAAGTTTCTTTTGGTTTTCCTGCCAATCCCCCAAGGAATGGCTGTCGTCATTTCGCTCTCCGAACCAGCCGTCGTCCATGACAAACAACTCAACGCCCACTTCCTTCGCCGCTTTGGCCAGACTTAACAGCCTGCTTTCGTTAATATTGAAATAAGCCGCCTCCCAACTGTTTAACAGAATGGGGCGCTCCTTCTTCTTCCATTCTCCCCGCACAATATGTTCATTGATAAAACCATGCAATCGTTGGCTCAATCCATTAAAGCCTTCCGCGGAATAGCACATAACCGCTTCCGGTGCAACAAATTCTTCTCCGGGACCAAGTACAAATGCAAATCCCCGGGGATTGATACCGGTTACCAGACGAGTCTTTCCGTAGGCATTTACCTCTGCCGCTTCGTAATGGTTTCCACTATAAATCAAATGGAACCCCATACACTCCCCTGCCTCCTCTGTGGTATGCTCTTTTGCCAACATAATGAACGAATTGGCACGATTGGAGGTGGTACCGGTAAAGGATGCATTCACAAATTTCCCGGAACGAATCGGCACTACATTCTTCCTCATTTCCCTGGCCCATGCCCCGGAAAAATAATGAAGATTATAGGTATTTTGGGGCAAATCCAGTTGCAGGCTCATAAGACGCTTGACAGTCAGTTCCCCCGAGCCTTCATGAATCAGTCTGGCACTTCTGGAAATCACATCCGCTTCCTCGTACACCCAGTAGTATAACTCAAGCTCCTGATGATACCGGGAATCCTTTAACCGAACACAAAGCTGCCACACCTCCCCGGATGCATCGTAAGAACCGGGTAATCCGTTTAAATCTCTTTTGGTTCTGGAAATCTCAAAGGAATCATATTGAAAATCGCAGGTACTGCTGCCATCCTCATGTACTAATTCCACAAAAGGTTCCCGAATGTCTCCCTTGCCGTAAGCAGACGCTTCCAGCATCACATCCTCCAGGGAATACTGCAAATGCTCTTGATCATAGCAGATGGAATTCCCCGGGGCAAAGGCATGTTTTTCCCGAAGAGCTCCGACCCCATCCCCTGTCAGTGTCAGCTTCCTGCCATAATACATGTGCTCCAGCTGGCCGGTAGGCAGTACGCCGAAAATATAGGATGTATTCTTTGTATCCAAATGAAAAACCTGATTTTCTTCTCGAATCATAGGCGAAAATCCTTTCTAGCCACGCTGAATCTGCTCCGTAATTTCTTTCATCTTTTCTTCGGTCAATATATATTTCCTGCGAAAATACAAGGCAGCGAAAATCATACCCAGAATCGGCAGCACCGTCATTGTCATTCGAAGGATAATCGCAGACCGGGAAGACAAGGCTGCCACCGCCTGACTGTCGGAGGTATCCTTATTGATATTCGCCAATACCAGACACAGGGAGGCAATCATTGCTGCCACACCGCTTGCCAGCTTCACCACAAAGGTCTGCATGGAAAAGATAACACTTTCATCACGACGGTTGTTCTTTAACTGTCCGTAATCTACGGTATTTGCCAAAAAGACAGTGGTCAAAACCGTCAGCATACCGAAGGCCACAAATACAAAAAATCCGGGAAGCAAAAGCAGGTATACATTTCTCACACCGGAAAGCATCATCACAAACAAGGCACCGTATCCGAAAACTGCCAATCCGATGCTCACGTAAAACACCTGAATGGAATCGATAAACTTGCGGAACAAGGGATAAAACAGCATCATGGAAAGAATCTGCACTCCACCGCCAAAAGCATTGAAAAGCACATAAGAACCATTCCAATCCGCACCACCGATGTCATACTTAAAGAAATAAATCAACAAATTCGAGGTGATATACAAGGAGCAGTTAATCAGCACAATAGACACCACAATGGTCATGGCCTGATCGTTTGCCAAAAGTGCCCGGAACATTTGACCTACGGATGGGGAGTCCACATCCACATTTTCCTTCTCTCGGATGCAAAGACAGGTAATAACTGTAAACAGAATAAACAAAATTGCAATAATCAGAGCAAAGTTCCGAAAACCGATTCGTTCATTTCCGCCACCCAGAATCGGTACCAGAATCATGGTTACCACGGTAATGATGGCAGATCCCACGCCTGCGCAGGAACGGGCCAATGTGGTCAGTCCTTCACGTTCTTTTCCGCCCTGGGTAAACGCAGGAATCATGGACCAGAAGGGAATATCCATCATGGTATAGGTAACGCCCCAAAGAATATAAAAAATGGCTGCATATGCCACCAAACCGCTACCGGTTAATGCAGGCGGTGCCGCAAACATCAAAAACAGAATCACTGCGTTTAACACCGTTCCGATAAAAAGCCAGGGAATAAACTTACCAAACCTGGTACGGGTCTTTGCTACCACCACACCCATAATCGGGTCGTTAAAGGCATCAAATATTCTTGCAATCAATAGAATCATACCCATGGCAATGGTATTGACTCCAAGCAAATCCTCATAATAATAAAGCACATAAGTGGCCGAAAGCATATACACCATATCCTTGCCCACAGCACCCAAACCATAAGCGAACTTCTCTTTTCCCGTCAGTTTCATAGAAATACCTCCTTTTCTTTGGAAACCTTTTTCCATTGGCATCCCGATTTATCGTCTCTCCACACGAAATTTTATTATTTTCTCTTCCATGCCCTGTGCCCGGATACGCACCATTCCATCTCCGGTGTATCCGCAGGACTTTACATAAAATCCAAGCATACCGCCCTGTAATGCCACTACTCTTGGGCCAATCTGTTCCAAGGCTCCCATAGTCTCAATTTCTACCGGGTCATTATAAAAGCTTAGTAGATTTCCAAACTCATCCTGAGCCTGCAGACGAATCAGCGCCACATCGTAGGTGTCTTCCTCCCGTAACGTGGTATGGTCTGCCACAGCCTCCAATTGCATTTTGGTCATAGGCTCTTTCGTGACTGTCTTTACTACTTTTCCGTCCTTGATTGCTTCAAAACGATAAGCCGTGGAAGTTCCGCCCCAGTCTCCTACATACTTGTTATAAAGTACAGTGGCCTGGTCAAAATTCATATGATATCCAAGGATTAAGCTTGCCCCATTCCATTTGGCGGAAAGAGGTAATTTATTCAATCCGTATTTGGCCACCGCATTCAAAAGTTCTTTTACCTTTTTGGCCTGGGCGGGAGGCATATGCTCTTCTGTCTCCAAAACATCCCCCACAAAATCATCCACAACCAGGGGGCCATGAGAGAGATTCTTATACGGGGAATCTTCCCTTTTGTACTCTTTCAGGAAGCGACCGTTCTTGTACATTTTGACGCTGTCCGCATTGGTAAACAGGTAAATCTGTCCCCGATTACAGCCGGGATGTTCCCCAATATCCATAGAGGAGCTGACGGTCAATACCGGTGTCTCCTCCTGTTGGCTGGCATATACCGCCGCCGCCAGTTTGGGGTTTCGGAACATATCCATTACCCCATGATAACAAATTCTGTCACCGCTGCCGAAGTCCTTGTGGGTATTGTAGTCAAACATGCACCAGCCGAAACTGCCTGCGATATCCTCGTACCCTGCAATATCATCCAAAACCTTACTGTGTCGAAGGGCATGGGATACTCGGTGATCTTCGCAATCATAAGCTTTTGTAGGGAACATATGGCCATTGTATTCCGATACCAGATAAGGCTTTTGCATATTGGAGGTTACCTTGTTTTTGGGCTCACAGCCTCGGTTATCTCCCTCATGCACAAAGTCGTTATAGGTATAAACATCCTCCAACAGATTACTGTTTTTGATTGCGCGCACACCACCGGTACATCTGGTGGGGTCCAGTTCATGTGCCAATTGGTTGGTGCGTTCATAGAATGTGTCATCATCCACAGACTCATTAATTCGAACGCCCCAAAGCATAATGGAGGGATGATTACGATATTGCAAAATCATGTCCCTTGTGTTTTCGATTGCCTGCTTTTTCCAGGCTTCGTCACCGATGTGCTGCCAGCCGGGCATCTCGGTAAATACCAAAAGACCGATTTCATCACAACGATTCAGGAAAAACTGACTCTGGGGATAATGGGAAGTACGAACGGCATTGACGCCCAGTTCCTTCTTCAAAATATCCGCATCCAATTCCTGCATGGACCTGGGCATTGCATAGCCTACATAAGGATAGCTTTGATGACGATTCAAGCCCCGAATTCGTACCCTTCTGCCATTTAGGAAAAATCCGTCCAAGCGAAACTCCATGGTACGAAAACCAAAAACGTCCGTCTTTTCATCCAGAATCTTTCCCTCATGATCCTTTAAGATCGTTTTCCACCGATAAAGGTTGGGAGCATCAATATCCCATTCCCGGATAAACTGTCCGGTTTCCGATAATTCCTTGGCAAAGTTGAACTGCTTCTGCCCTGCATTTACCTGCACACTGCCCAGTTCCACCCACTCGTCCGTTTCCTTGGGGGCCATGGAAAAGGTAACCATTCCATCAAAGGTGTCCTTGCCATCCAATGTTACCTCTGTGTCCACGCTCCACGCGCTGTCATTCTTTTGACACTTTAAGAAAACATCCTCCACATAGACTTCTTCCAGAATTTCCAAACGAACTTCTCTGTAGATTCCTCCATAGGTCATATAGTCGATTACAT
>DCGY01000095.1 GCA_002314715.1 Lachnospiraceae bacterium UBA1766
AATCTGGAGCCTGACCATATCGGCCCCAATGAACATGCGGATTTTGAAGAATATATGTATTGCAAGGGCTTGCTCTTTAAGCAATGCAAGGTAGGTATTGTAAACAATGATGATGTGCACACGGATTCGGTGGTAGACGGTTATACCTGCCAACTGGAGACCTATGGCATGGGGGAGGATTCCGATCTTCGGGCAAGTGACCTTCGTCTGGTAAGAGACGGTGGAAAGCTGGGAGTCGGCTTCCGTGTGAGTGGATTGATGAATTTTGATGTGGAAGTACCCACACCCGGCAGATTCAGTGTATATAATGCGCTGACAGCCATTGCCATTTGCAGACATTTCCGGGTATCGGAGGAAAATATCGGAAAGGCCTTATTGGCTGCCCGTGTCAAGGGCCGTATTGAGCCTGTAAAGGTATCGGATCAGTTTACCTTACTGATTGACTATGCGCACAATGCGATGGCCCTGGAAAGCCTGTTAACCACCCTAAAGGAGTATGAGCCTCATCGGTTGGTGTGCCTCTTCGGATGCGGAGGTAACCGTTCCAGAGACCGTCGCTTCTCCATGGGAGATGTCAGCGGCAAGCTGGCGGATTTAACCATCATTACCTCCGATAATCCCCGTTTTGAGGAGCCTTTGGATATCATAGCGGATATCCGAACCGGCATTGAGAAAACAAGCGGAAAGTTCGTGGAGATTCCGGATCGCAAGGAAGCCATTGCCTATGCAATCAAAAACGGTGAGCCGGGCGATATTATTGTTTTGGCAGGAAAAGGTCATGAGGACTATCAGGAAATTAAGGGCGTAAAATACCCTATGGACGAGAGAACTCTGATCCGGGAAGTTTTGGAAGAAATGTAATTTAGGAGACTGTTGTGAGAACACTTTACGCGGATATCATTGTAGATATTTCACATGAAAAACTGGATAAGGCTTTTCAATACAAGATTCCGGAACACTTGGTGGGACTTGTGGAAGTAGGTATGCGCGTACTGGTTCCTTTTGGTAACGGAAATGTAACCATACAGGGCTTTTGTGTGGAAATAACGGATAGACCCAATTTCAATCCGCAGCGAATCAAGGAAATCATCGGACCGGTGCCCAAGGGAACCATGGTGGAAGACCGTATGATTGAATTGGCCAAGTGGATTCGTAAAAACTACGGCTGCACCATGATTCAGGCATTAAAAACGGTGCTGCCCGTGAAGCAGAAGTTTCAAAGGCTGGAGCATCGAACCCTACAGGTGGCGGTATCCAGAGAAGAACTGATAGCTCAGCTGGGAGAGGCAAAAAGAAAGAAAAATCTTACTGCCAGGGCAAGGCTTTTGGAAGAATTGCTTAAGCAGGACAGCATTCCCTATGAGTGGGTGACCGGAAAATTAAATATTTCTTCGTCCACCATTCAAAGTCTTCAAAAAATCGGAATCATCCGTGTGGAGAGCAGTCTGGATTATCGGAATCCGGTGCATCTGTCGGAAATGGAAGACAGCTTGCCTGTTCTAAGTGAAGAACAGCAGGAGATTGTGGATACCTTCCGAGAGGATTATGATCGGGATATTCGAAAGTGCTACCTGATTCATGGGATTACCGGAAGCGGAAAAACAGAAGTTTATATGCGATTAATCGGAGAGGTAATCGCCCGGGGAAAACAGGCCATTGTACTGATTCCGGAGATTGCCTTGACTTATCAGACACTGCTTCGCTTTTATAAGCGCTTCCATAACCGGGTTAGTGTTATGAATTCCACATTGTCTCCGGGAGAAAAATATGACCAGTGTGAACGGGCCAAAAACGGTGAAATTGATGTGATTATCGGACCTCGTTCCGCACTTTTCACACCCTTTCCGAATATCGGTCTGATTGTCATCGATGAGGAGCATGAAAGCAGCTACAAGAGTGAAAGCGCCCCCAAATATCATGCCAGAGAGACGGCCATGGAGCTTGCAAGGCTTCACAATGCCAGTGTGGTGCTTGGCTCGGCCACACCGTCCATCGAAAGCTATTATCGGTGTAAGACCGGAGAATATACCTTGTTTGAACTTCGGGAACGTCTGACCGGAGGAACGTTGCCCAGTGTATATACCGTGGATTTGAGACAGGAATTAAAGGATGGCAATCGTTCTATTTTTAGCCGAAAACTGTTGGAACTTTTGCAGGACCGGCTGGAGAAGGGGCAACAGAGTATGCTCTTTTTAAACCGGCGAGGATATGCTTCATTTATTTCCTGCAGAAGCTGTGGACATGTTATGAAATGTCCTCATTGCGATGTTTCCCTGTCAGAACATGAGGGAGACAGACTGGTTTGTCATTATTGCGGGTTTGTCACCCCAAAACCTACCAGGTGTCCGGAGTGCGGTTCTAAGTACATTATGGGTTTTCGGGCAGGTACGCAAAAAATTGAACAAAGTTTAAAAGAGGTGTTTCCTCATGTGAGAACACTTCGTATGGATAAGGATACCACAGGCACCAAGGATAGCTATGAGAAAATATTGTCTGCTTTTGCCAATGAAGAGGCGGATGTGCTGATTGGTACGCAGATGATTGTAAAAGGACATGATTT
>DCGY01000046.1 GCA_002314715.1 Lachnospiraceae bacterium UBA1766
CATTGTTTCCGGTGGAAAAGCAGGAGGGGGAGGAATAATGGTTTACTTTTATATTTTCATTATGGCGATTGTAACCTACCTGATTCGAATGATTCCCCTGACGGTATTTCGTGGCAGAATTGATAATCGTTTTATGAAGTCTTTTCTTTATTATGTCCCCTATACCTGCCTTATGGCCATGACTTTTCCGGGAGTGTTTTACGCAACCAATTATATATTCAGTGCGGTGGCAGGCGTGGCAGTGGCATTGATTTTCGCTTTTCGAAAGAAGGGATTGGTCACTGTGGCAGTGGCGGCCAGTGTTACCGTATTTTTGGTGGAAAGAGTCGGCAGCTTCCTGTAAAAGAACCAAATTGCACGTTATGATTGGATAAAGTGCATCTTTTGCAATGGAATCCGGAACGAAAAAATGATATGATGACTTCAGATTCGATACAAGGAGGAAAAAAGTATGAATTGGAGCAGAGCGGATTTGAAAAGTCGCGGAAAAGCCGCATTTTTGAAAAGTTACTGGTGGTGTGTTCTGGCGGCTGTGATTTTATCGTTGGTTGGCAGCGGAAACAGCCGATTTGAGCTTGATAAAAAGGATTATCAGCAGATTAAGGAAGGCGGACTTTCGTCTTTGACGGATATAGCCAAAGGCGGTGCGCAGGATGCACTTTTGGGAGGTGGCTTTTCGGAAGTATTTAAGCAGGCAATTCCCACAGTGGCAATCAGTGGTTTGATTCTTTTGATTGTATTTGCGTTCCTGTTGGTTTTGGCCTTGAGTGTTGGCTTTGGCACGTTTGTATCCAACCCGTTGCGGGTGGGTGGCTGTAAATACTTCCTGGACAACGGAAGCGGAGAGGGCGCCAAAATCGGAAACTTTCTTAGCGCATTCAAAAGCGGTCATTATCTGAATGTGGTTTTGATTATGTTTTTGAGAGGGCTGTATACATTCCTTTGGAGTTTGCTGCTGGTGATTCCCGGAATTATTAAGAGCTATGAGTATCGTATGGTACCTTATCTCTTGGCGGAGTACCCGGAGATGAGCTCCGATGAGGTGTTTCGGAGAAGCAAAGAGATGATGAATGGTGAAAAATGGAATGCATTTGTACTGGATTTATCCTTCCTGGGTTGGATTATCCTGGCAGCCATTACAGCCAATCTTTCCGGTATCTTCTTCTCAGAGCCTTATCAGCATGCTACCAATGCAGAGCTTTATTTCGCTCTTGGCGGTGGAAGAAGATATGACACCTACACGGATTCTTATGGTAGTCAGAATGATTTCTACAATAGCTACAACTAAAAAATACAAAATATCGGCTGGTGCAAGGCTTCTTGCATCAGCCTTTCTTTTTGAAAATAATCCGGGGGTGGGGGGCTTTCTGAGTGAAAGAGGTTGTATGAAAGATGGAATTAGGGTATAATAAATACTAGACTTTTACGGGACCCGAAAGGGCAGAATGGAGGCAGTTATGAAACGAATCGGTATGCTCACCAGCGGTGGCGATTGCCAGGCACTAAACGCTGCTATGAGAGGTGTGGTAAAAACACTTTTTAACGGTAAGGAAAAAGTTGAGATTTATGGTTTCTTAGATGGATACAAGGGCTTGATTTACGGAAACTATCGCCAGTTAAGCGGAAATGATTTTTCCGGTATTCTGACCAAGGGCGGTACAATACTCGGAAGCTCCAGAACTCCTTTTAAGACCATTCAGGATCCGGATGAAAACGGATTAAATAAAGTAGAGGCAATGAAGAAAAACTACGCGAAGTTGAAGCTGGATTGCCTGGTAATTCTGGGAGGAAACGGTACTCATAAGACCGCAAACCTGCTTCGTCAGGAGGGCTTGAATGTGGTAACCCTTCCCAAGACCATTGATAATGACCTTTGGGGAACCGATATGACCTTTGGTTTCCAAAGCGCTGTAAATGTGGCTACAGATGCAATTGACTGTATTCATACCACAGCTGCATCCCATGGCCGTGTATTTATCGTGGAGGTTATGGGACATAAGGTGGGCTGGCTTACCTTGAATGCAGGTATGGCAGGCGGTGCAGATATTATTCTGCTTCCGGAGATTCCTTATGATATCAATAAAGTAATTAAGAAGATTGAAGAGCGGGAAAAGAACGGCAGCCGTTTCACCATCATTGCGGTGGCAGAGGGAGCAATTTCCAAGGAAGATGCCGCACTTTCCAAGAAAGAATACAAGAAGAAAATGACCAATTATCAGTTTCCTTCCGTATCCTATGAGGTGGCAGCAGCTATTCAGGAAAAGACCGGAAGAGAAGTTCGTGTAACCGTTCCCGGACATACACAGCGTGGCGGAAGTCCCTGCCCTTACGACAGAGTTTTCGCAAGTCGTCTCGGTGCGGAAGCAGGTAAGCTGATTATGGACGGCGAATATGGTTTCATGGTGGGCTACAAGAATCGTGAAATCGTAAAGGTTCCTCTGGAAGAGGTTGCCGGCAAGTTAAAGATGGTTGAGCCGGACGCTTCCATCGTAAAAGAGGCAAAGCTTTTGGGTATTTGCTTCGGAGATTAATGACCGGAGGATTGGATATTTATGTCTTATACGGCGCTTTACCGTAAATTTCGTCCTTCTTCCTTTGTGGATGTAAAGGGGCAGGACCATATTGTAACAACATTAAAAAATCAGATTCGGGCCAATCGAATCGGACATGCCTATTTGTTTACCGGTACCAGAGGAACCGGTAAAACCACCGTGGCAAAGATTTTGGCGAAGACCGTAAACTGTGAAAACCCTACGGAAAACGGTCCCTGCGGAGAATGCAGAAGCTGTAAAGCCATTGCTGCGGGAGCCAGCATGAATGTCATTGAAATTGATGCTGCTTCCAATAACGGTGTAGACAATATTCGTGAGATTGTGGATGAAGTGTCTTACTCTCCGGCGGAGGGCAAGTACAAGGTTTATATTATCGATGAGGTGCATATGCTTTCCATAGGAGCATTTAACGCTTTGTTGAAAACCTTGGAGGAACCGCCCTCTTACGTCATTTTTATATTGGCAACTACGGAGGTACATAAGCTACCGATTACCATTTTATCCCGTTGCCAAAGATATGATTTTAAGCGTATTTCCATTGACACCATTGCTTCCCGCATGAAGGAGCTGACGGATGCGGAAGATGTTATGATTGAAGAAAAGGCGCTTCGCTATATCGCAAAGACCGCTGATGGTTCCATGCGAGATGCGCTCAGTCTTTTGGATCAGTGCATTGCCTTCCATTTGGGAAAGGAGCTGACCTATGACAAGGTGCTGGATGTGCTTGGTGCGGTGGATACCGGAGTGTTCAGCCGATTGCTTCGACATGTGTTAAACAGCGATGTGCTGGGTTGTATTTCCCTTTTGGAAGAAATTGTTATGCAGGGTAGAGAACTAACCCAGTTTGTATCGGACTTTACCTGGTATTTGCGAAATCTTCTGTTGGTTCAGTCTTCGGACGGACTGGAGGATGTCATCGACATGTCTTCCGATAACCTTCAAAATTTGAAGGAGGAAGCTCAGATGGCGGAGCAGACCAGTATCATCCGCTATATTCATATTTTTTCCGATTTGTCCAACCAGATTAAGTATGCTACGCAGAAGCGAATTCTGGTGGAAATTGCGCTGATTAAGCTTTGTAAGCCGCAGATGCAGCAAAGCGAAGAGGCGATTTTGGACCGTATTCGCCAGGTAGAAGATAAAGTGGAAAACGGAATCGTGGTAGCTGCTGCGGCAATGCCGGAAGGCGTGGCGATGCAGGCGACGGCACCAAAACCAAAACCACAGTTGCCAAAGGCAATTCCGGATGATGTGAAGGAAGTGGTAAGCAAGTGGCCCGGCATCGTGGGCAGTGCGGATAATCCCTTAAAGCAGTATTTAAAGGGCGTGGGCTTGTCTCTTGGTGGAGATAACAAGCTTTTGATTGTGGTAAGCAACGAACAGGCGGAGGATTATTTCTCCCAGTTCCCGGAAAATAAACAGGCGGTAGAGGCATTGCTGGCCGATTTTTCCGGCAAAGAAATCGAAATCAATTTCCAATTTGTGCAGAGCAAGCAGGAATTTGAACAAAATTATGTGGATCTTTCATCCCTGATTCACATGGATATAGAAGAGGAGGAGTCATAAAATGGCTAAAAGAGGTGGATTTCCCGGAGGCGGAATGCCCGGAAATATGAATAATTTGATGAAGCAGGCACAGAGAATGCAGCGTCAGATGGAGGAAGGCCAGAAGGAGCTTGAAACAAAGGAATTTACCAGTGCAGCCGGCGGTGGCGCTGTTGAGGTAACCGTAAGCGGTAAGAAGGAAATTGTATCCGTTAAGTTAAAGGAAGAAGTAGTGGATCCCGAAGATATTGAAATGCTTCAGGATTTGATTGTGGCTGCAACCAATGAGGCTCTTCGCCAGGCGGAGGAGGCAAGCTCTCAGATGATGGGTAGCCTGACCGGCGGTTTGGGAGGATTTCCTTTCTAATGGAGTTTTACAGCGGATATATCAGTAAGTTGATAGATGAACTGGCGGCGCTTCCCGGAATCGGCAGTAAGTCGGCTCAGAGACTGGCGTTTCATCTGATTAATATGCCCCAGGATAAAGTGAATCGACTTGCAAATGTCATGATGGAAGCAAAAGCGAACGTCCGTTATTGCAAGGAGTGCTTCACTTTGACGGATCGGGAGGTTTGTCCGGTTTGCGCAAACGAAAAAAGAAACCATCGAATGATTATGGTGGTTGAAAATACCAGAGATTTGGCGGCTTATGAGAAGACAGGCAAATACGAAGGTGTTTATCATGTATTGCATGGTGCCATTTCGCCCATGATCGGAATCGGCCCCGGAGATATTAAGCTGAAGGAACTGATTGAACGATTGAAACAGGATGTGGATGAAGTGATTATTGCCACCAATTCCAGCCTGGAAGGCGAGACCACGGCCATGTACATCAGTAAGCTGATTAAGCCTACCGGTGTGAGAGTGACCAGAATCGCCAGCGGTGTGCCGGTGGGCGGTGACCTGGAATACATTGACGAGGTGACATTGCTTCGCGCCCTGGACGGACGAATCGAATTATAATTTTTGGAGGAAGAAAATGGCTGTAACAACAAGTGCTTTTGGAAAAGCAAAGGATGGAAAAGAAATCATGCTTTACACCCTGAAAAACGATAAGGGAATGGAAGCGGCAGTTACCAACATCGGTGCAATTCTTGTATCCCTGAAGGTACCGGATGCCAACGGTAAAGTGGATGATTTGGTGCTTGGATTTGATAACGGAGAAGCATATTATGACAATGGCAGCTTCTTCGGTGCTGTGGTTGGCCCCAACGCAAATCGTATCGGTGGTGCAAGCTTTGAAATTGACGGCGTGAAGTATCAGCTGGATGTAAATGACGGTCCGAACAATTTGCACAGTGATTTCGAAAAAGGATATCATAAAGCAATTTGGGATGCAAAGACAACTGACAATAGTGTCACTTTTTCACTGGAGGATTTTGACGGAAATATGGGATTTCCCGGAAACAAAAAGGTAGAAGTTACCTATACACTGGATCAGGAGAATGGTTTATCCCTTCGCTATCATGCTTCCAGTGATAAGAAGACTGTATTGAATCTGACCAATCACACTTATTTCAATTTGGATGGTCATGACAGTGGAAATATTGAAGGTCATGAGATGTGGATTAAGGCAAGCTGCTATACGCCTGTAGTAGAGGGCGCGATTCCTACCGGTGAGTTGGCACCTGTAGCGGGAACACCTATGGACTTTACGCAGTCCAAGGTGGTTGGCAAGGAAATTGGTGAGAAATTCGAACAGTTGCTTTTGACCAAGGGTTATGACCATAACTGGGTAATCGACGGATTTGATGGCAAGCTTCAGCATATGGCTACCGTGAAAGCGGCAAAGAGCGGTCGTGTGATGAAGGTTTATACCGATCTTCCCGGTGTTCAGTTTTATGCAGGCAACTGCATTGCACCGGTTGTTGGCAAGGACGGAGTAGCATACAAGGAACGTCAGGGCCTTTGCCTGGAAACACAGTACTATCCGGATACCGTACATCAGCCTTCCTTCCCTTCCTGCATTTTTGGCGCAGGTAAGGACTATGTATCCGAGACAGTTTACAAATTTGAATAATTCGTCGAAAGGTTTCTGAATCGACTCGACAAATAATGATAAAAAGACCTCTTAGGCCGGTGTTATAGTTAGAAAAACGGCATAGGAGGTCTTTTTTGCATGGAAATACCGAAAAATGTTACACAAATCGGAGAACTGAATGAATTCTGCAGAGTTTACATTGAAGATTATGTAATCTCTTTTCTGAAACAAATGAATGCTGTGGCAAAGGACAAGCATATGGCGCTGGCCTTGTACGGAAGACGTGAGGAAGAAGAAGGGAAAACCTTTTTATTTTTATACGGTGCCGCAAAGGTAAATTATATACAAAAAGAAGTCCGACATTTATCCCAGGCCCAGAAACAGGAGATTCAGTGGAATTTACAAAAATATTTTCCGATGCATACCTTTCAGGGTTATGCCCTGCTAAACGGAGAGGCTGTGGAGGGCTTTTATATCCTGGAAAAGGAAGTATGTCGATTCGTGGGCGGTTATGCCCAGTTTTATGAAAAAAATGACGAAATGCTGGCGTACATGCTGGAGGAGAGGCAAAAGGAAGCAACTCCGGAGGTGGTGAATCGGGAGAAGTATGACACGGTTCGGCAAAGGCAGCAGGAACGGAGAAAAGACTTTTTCGGAGAAGAGGTCGATCCGGAAGAGGAGGAAATAAAAGCTTCGGAAGGAAAGCATTCCGGATTTCGATATACTGCCATTGCCTCGTTGGGAGTCCTTTGTATGCTGGGAGTCATGGTGGCAACCGGCCCATACGGATTGCAAAAGGACAGTAACGGGCAAGAGGATATGCAAACAGAGAGCCTTCAGGTGGTACAGGGGAAGGCAGAGGGGGAAACCGTCATCAAACCGGGGGAATTGTTGTCAGAAGCTTTGGAGCAGGAAAATCAGGCCCAAATAGATTTGCAAGAGCAAATAGTGGGGGAACAGTCGGAGTCTGCCCCGGAAGCTACGGAGGAATCTACGGTACAGGAATCAGTGGCAGAGGAAGGAAATGCTACGGAAAACACGGGAGAGAGCATAGAGGAAAGCTTGGAAGCCGCAAATAAAGCAGAGCCGGTTTGGTATGAAATTTGCAAGGGTGACACCCTAAACGCAATCAGTCTTCGTAATTACGGAGACAGGCAACACATTCAGGCGATTTGTGATTTGAATCAAATCACAAATCCGGATCGGATTAAAATCGGACAAAAAATTTTGTTACCTATTCCATAGGACTGTGGTATACTATTGATATCTGTTGGATTTATTCAGGAAGAAATTGCGAGGAACAAAAGGATATGGCTGAAAATCAGGGAATAAATGAAAAAAGAAATTCCAATCTTCGAGATTATAAAGGAAAAATCAGAGAACATAAGCAAAAGAATTTCTTGATCATTGTCGCTGTTGTGGTGGTTTTGATTTTGATTGCGGCGATGTTTTATGTTCAGTTTCGAAATAAAATATATACCGACTATGATTTGTTGAGCAGCGTTATCCGGGAAAAATCGGTGAATGCCACGGATATTCGATTGGACAACTCTGTATTTACATATAGTAGAGACGGTGCCCATTGCATGGATGTGAAGGGAAATATTACCTGGAATCAAACCTATGAAATGCAGGATATAAAAATGGATATTTCCAAGGATACCATTGCACTTGGAAACTATAACGGCCGTGAAATTTATGTTCAGAGCACTTCTAAAATTTTAGGGAATTTCACGACCACTCTTCCGATTAAAAATCTGGCTGTATCTCAAAGCGGATATGTGACTGCTGTGCTGGAAGACGGAGATGTGACCTGGTTGAAAACCTATGATACAGAGGGCAATATTATTTTTGAGGGACAGACCCATATGCATAACAGCGGTTATCCCTGCGCAATCAGTCTTTCACCCAACGGAGAGCTTCTGGCGGTTAGCTATCTTTTTGTGGAAGCAGGCGAACTGAAGACAAATATTGCTTTTTATAATTTTGGCTCTGTTGGAGAGAACAAGAGCGATCATCTGGTAAGCACCTTTGCATATCCGGATTTAGTTGTGCCAAGGGTGTATTTTATGAACAACACCACTTGTTTTGCAGTGGGGGACAGTCGTCTGATGATTTACAGAGGAGGACAGATTCCGGTTTCCGAGAATGAGTATCTTTTTAAGGACGAGATTCTTTCGGTGTATCATAGTGACAAATACATTGGTCTTGTATTTGCTTCCGATGATCCGGAGAAGAGATATCGGATGGAGGTATTTAATACAAATGGTATTAAAGTAAATACTACATACTTTGATCTGGACTACAGAAATATCTTTTTTGAAGAGGACAGCTTTACGATTTATAATGAGACGGGTTGTGTCGTAACCACCATGAAGGGTGTGACCAAATTCGAGGGGAATTTTGATAAAAACGTAAATCTGATGCTTCCTACCGACAAGGCTTTCAAGTACACTTTGATTACGGACAATTCAATTGATACCATTCAGTTGAAATAAGGTAATGAGCAAGAGGGAAAAGAAATGGAAAATACATTCAATTCACTGATGTATAATGACACGATGCAAATGATTAACGAAAAAATCGAAATGGTTATGGGTAAAGCCAATATCCTCTTTCTGGTTGGAGTAATCTTGCTGGCCGTGAATATGATTGAGGGTTATAAGAAGGGAATGATCAAAGAGATTATTTCCTATATAAATTTGGCAATTGCCTGCGTGGTGATGGCGATTACCATTAATGCTATCTTCAATTATATGGATAAGAAATATCTCAATCTTGGATTGGCATTTGTGATTTTGGCAGTAATCGGTGTGGTACATCATGTTTTGAATGTGGTGATTTTCTCTGCAAAGGTGATTTCGGAGTTGCCAATTGTTCGATGGGTTGACAAGGTGGCAGGTGTTTTGTTTGGTGCGTTGCTGACGGTAATGCTGTTCTGGATTATGTATTTTGTATGCAATGTGGTAGATACTTCCGAGGTTGGAACCTGGATTATGCGTTACACGGAGCAGAACCCTGTGCTGACTTGGATTTATGAGCACAATCTGCTGGTGGAATTCCTGAAGGATAAGCTTTCGAATTTCCATTTTACCTTTGACTTTACGCTTCCCAGCTTTGAATTACCGGTTCAGATTAATGTGAAATAATCCGTTTTAGAGCCGATAGAGAAAGTTGTCAAAAAAGTTTGTAAAGAGTGTTGACAAGGAATTGATTCCTGTGCTAGTATAGCTTTCGGTCGTCTGAAATATGTATGTTTTGGGCGAAAAAAGAAATTGAAAAATTTCGAAAAAGTTGTTGACATTAGCAGATGGCTGTGA
>DCGY01000044.1 GCA_002314715.1 Lachnospiraceae bacterium UBA1766
ATTTCATTACATTGTTGACTATTCATAAATGCTTAAATTATCTAGATAATTGTACCATTGGCATCGCATTGAATGTTCACTGTCATGCTATGTTCGCTAACGAGAAAAAGTTCTCGATGCTGAGCAGTAGCACATGCAGTTGCAGTGTTCAAGCTACGTCCGCTAGAAGAATTTTTGATGCTCCATCCCGATGCTACACTTGTCGCTTGATGAGTGCAACTAGCACAAGTTGAAGTGGTACCGTCGTAAACAAAAGTTGCGGTAAGTGAAAGTGTCCATAATACGTTGTTATTTTGGTTTCGATAGTAATTTGTACGTGTGACAGTCTTACTATATACGGGATTTGAACCGATTCTGGACTGTGGAGTAATTACTTCTACGGTCTCAGTAACAATACTGTATCTGTCATCAGATGCAGAATCGTTTGAGTCGTAAGCATTCGCAGTAAGTGAATAATTTGATAAACAACACAATAGGAGTAAGAGTATGATAATTTTTTTCATGATGGTTATATCCTTTCTTTTTTTACGATATGTTTTCTGCAAATTAATCTATAAGCGCTACAAAAAGATAATTAATAAAACATTGAACATATCATAATTGATATAAATATTTTATACGACAAAATATCGGGAAATCGATATTACGGAGAACAAAATAACTGTTGACAAAATAAAACATCATAGATAATGTAAAAAAATAAAGGTGTATAGTTTGTGCTAGATACATAGTATTGTATAAGAAAAATTTTGGGGTGGGAACTATAATTATTTTGTCGAATACTGATCTGTCGTAGATATCATGATTCACAAGAGGTACAAGAGCAGAACATAATAAATGAAAAGGAGTATTGAGTTGAAAAATTTGAAAAAATTAGTCTTTTGGGGTATAGCAATATTATTTGTATTTGCTTCTGCTACGTCAGTAGAGGCATCGTGGGAAAATAATGGTGAAAGAAAATATGAACAAGGAGTATTAGTGACAATTGATGGTGTGGACTACAGTCCATCCCAATTTATGGATAGAGTCATTGAATGCACAGAAAATAAAGGAACTGCCGAAGATAAATTGAATGATGCTGGATATATTGTTTCGAGTGAATATGATGAGAGCGGAAAACGAACTATATTAAGCGTGGACAAGCTAGTTAGTTATTATAAGTATGATGCGTTTGGAAGGTTAATCCATGAGAACAGGAATAATGGCGTTGAAATTGATTATTTTTATGATGTGGATGGCTTGTTGGAGGCATTTGATTATAAAGGTGATCGATATCACTACGTTTATAATGAGAAAAAAATTATTGTAGGTTTAATGGATGCAAATGATAATATTATCTGTCACTATAAATACAATGAGTTTGGAAATCCTACTTGCGATACATGGAATTTTGTTGGAGATTGTATTAACCCATATCGTTATAATCAAGACTATTATGTGAAATCCCTAGGGTTATATTTATTAGGAGATTACGCGTACTACGACGCAAACCAAAATGTGGTTATTTCGGCAGATGTATTTTTAAATGAAGAAAGATTATATGGACATGAGACAATTTTTCACAACTATGCTAATTTGTCTGCAACACAAGTAAGTTTATTGATGCAAAATGCTCAACAGTATTATAGCAATAATTTGTATAGAAATAATGCGGCGTTTAGCGGGAATGCATGGTATACTTCATTAAGTGGTAACAATGATTTCTTTTTATGCGCTAGAATTATATATGCAGAAAACGGGTATCGTTTTGCTGCCAATGAGGATAAAGGTGTTTTAAATAATTTGTTGAAAAATAACAGACAGGCAGAAGGCTGGATTATTGTAAATCGGTTATTAGAAGATTTATATAGATATAATCATAGTCTTGGATCACAATTTTCAACTTTTCAAATTGGTGAATTGCCAAGTGTTTATTCTGTATTGACTTATATGCAAAATGGACTTGCATTTTCGTCACTTAATTCTGATGAGGCGAAAAGTGCTGTAGATCCCTTTGGTAATGTAGCATATCAAGAAGCATTTTGGATTGCATGTTGCATTAAGGTGTGTAGCAACTTTGATGAATGGAATACTATAGTTGCAAGGCCTACTGGGGTGACATATCAGTGTTACAATAAGGGAAGTCTTAGTTATTCATCAGCTCCATCTTCTGGATGGGGACTTGTCTATATACCAGGATGCACTACAAACTTTACAAATCGGTCATCTTATGCAGGGTTCCCTTATAGAGATAACTTTGAACCAAATGGCGAATCATGGATTAAGTATTTTAATGTGGTTCATAGTTATCCAAGTGAAACACTAAAGATAGTGAACTTGTATTATAATTAGTTGTTGAGAGAGGTACTAGGATGCGTCCTATTTGTTTCTGGATAATCATGATTGATATATGTGTGTGCTTGTCAGGCTGTACAATTATAGAGGATAGAAAAGGTGAAGAGGAAAGCAGTCGATATGAGCAGGTATCTGGGCCGGACGAGGAGGCAATAAATCAGATGGCAATAGATGATATCCAGAAACTGGTGGATGAAAAGGATTATCCAAGGGCTATATTTGAGTTGTCTAAATATCAGAACAATCCAGATGCATTGAAACTTGAAAAGAAACTCCGAAATATGATAGGCGGGGATTTTTTCGCTGTTAGTGATGGAATCTTAGCCATGATTACAGATAATGGAAAAATATGCGTGAAGACAATCTATTCAGATGATGACTTAGGGGAGATAATCGATACAGAAGCCTTATGCCAATGGGAAAACGTAAGTAAAGTATATTCGTTTCAATACGGTGGTTTTACTGGTATTGATGAAGATGGAAGAATTCTTACTATACCCTACTTAAATAAAGAAAATACTACAAATTATAATGCTTATATGGATTATACTGAGCGTTTTGCTAATAAATACTCTGAAATTGAACAAATGTACTCAGTCGGGAAAAATGTCGCATTTGTAGATAAAAGGGGAATTGCAGGGTGGTTGGGTGATATGTTGCCCTCATGTACGGATGAAGAATTCTTGCGGGATTGTACGAAGGCATGTATTATTCATCCTTATAATGTTTTTTTGTTGAAGAGAGACGGAACTGTTTCATGTTGTGGAGATAATTTGGGTTGGTATAAGGGATTGGATGAGTGGACAGAAGTGGTTGATATCACGGTAAGTCCTTATGGGGAGATATATGGATTAATGTCTGATGGAACCATTAAACGACAAGACCATGGTTTGGGGGATCGATTTAATTTAAGCGATTGGACAGATATTATTGCTATTTCTTATGCGCCGAATCATTTCATTGGCCTAAAAAAAGACGGCTCGGTCAGGGTTGCCGAGATAAGAAGCGATATCAATATATTTATTAAGGATATCGAAACGATAGTTGCGAATTGGAAAGATATTGTCGCAGTTAAAGCAACAAATAGAGGAGTTGTTGGAATAAAAGAGGACGGAGAAGTCTTGTTCACAGAGTATGACATGGGTAATTTGGGGATGTGATAGCTGCGACGGAGTAGTGCTTATGGAATTAGGAAATCAAATCGACAACCTGCCGGTGGCCTTCCTTTTTCCGGACAATACATCACCCAATATTTCAAAACAAGGTTCCGAATATTCCCAGGCTGCCAGAGAAGCAACATTCTCCGGCAGCTTTTGTAATTCATAAGGACTTTTTAAGGAGACTGCGATTACAGGGCAGGAGAATTTTGAAAGCTTCTCAACCAATTCCAATTGAGCCGGCTACTGGTCACAGTGATATAAGCCTACTTTGATTGTGGTATGAGTCTCCGATATGGTTTGTACTTATGCAATGATTCCTTAGGAAAAACGATTTTATTTACAATCTATCATCGATTTATAGTTTCGTTTACAATATTCCTTCGAATCGATTGTTATTTACGATTTTAGAAATGCAGTACGAGAGATAAGATTGCTGAAATTCTTTAACGGAAAACTTGCTGAAAAAAGGTATTCTTGATAAAATAATCTTAAAAATATTTACGGAGGTATATACAATGACTTACGAAGAATTAGTGACGAAAATAAAGAAAGCTGCAAAGAAGGCAGATGCTTCCTAGATTAAGGATCATATTGCTTTTCAGTTCAATGTAGAAGGAGAGGCGGCAGGAACTTTTTATTTAGAAATTGACAATGGCGAAATAAAAGTAGAGCCTTATGAATACTATGACAGAAATGTTTTGATTACCAGCTCTGCAGAGTATATTGTGAAGATGATGACCGGAAAGCTGGATCCGGTACTTGCTTTTACTTTAAAAATGATTAAAGTGGAAGGCGACTTAGGAAAAGCACTTGTATTAAAGGATATCATTAAATAATCATTATGTGAAAAAATGTCGTTAAGTGTAAATGTGACAAAACAGATGCTTGGAGGAACAGGACGATGGCAGCAAAATGGCTAGACAGTGCAGTGTTTTATGAGATTTACCCCCAGTCTTTTCAGGATACAAATGCAGACGGTATCGGAGATTTTCAGGGTATTATGAAAAGATTGGATTACATTAAGGAATTGGGTTGTAATGCCATCTGGATTAACCCTTGTTTTGCGTCTCCTTTTGGGGATGCGGGTTATGATGTTTCGGACTATTATACAGTTGCACCCCGGTACGGTACCAATGAGGATTTAAAAGAATTATTTGCACAGGCACATCAGAGAGAAATGCATGTGCTTTTGGATTTGGTTCCGGGGCACACTTCTGTAGAGCATCCTTGGTTTAAGGAATCCATGAAGCCGGAGAAGAATGTTTATACAGACCGCTATATTTGGACGGACAGTGTATGGGAAGCTCCGGAGGGAGCGCAGTCCTTGCGCGGTATTTCCGACCGCGACGGCTCCTGCATGGTGAATTTCTTTTCTCATCAGCCGGCACTGAATTATGGATTTTATGAGAGAAACAGACCCTGGCAGCAGGCTCCCGAAGATGAGGGCCCTCAGGCGTCTTTGGAAGAAATGAAGAATGTAATGCGTTTCTGGTTTTCCATGGGTTGCGACGGTTTCCGGGTGGATATGGCAGGGGCCATGGTAAAGAATGATCCGGAGAGCAAGGGAACCATTGCTTTGTGGCAAAACGTAAGAGCCTTCTTAGACAGGGAATTCCCGGACAAGGTTTTGGTATCCGAGTGGGGAGAACCGGACAAGTCCCTGCAGGGTGGCTTCCATATGGATTTCCTGTTACATTTCGGACCTTCACATTACAATGATTTGTTCCGTTGCGAAGAGCCCTTCTTCTCAAGCAGAGGTAAGGGTGATGTGAAGGCCTTCGTAGAGAAATATTTGGATAATTATCGTAAATCTGAGCGAAAGGGCTTAATCTGTATTCCCTCCGGCAATCATGATATGGATCGTTTGGCCAGAAGTCTTCAGGGCGATGAGCTAAAGATAGCCTTTGCATTCCTTTTGTCTATGCCGGGTGCACCGTTTATTTATTATGGTGACGAAATCGGTATGCGTTATGTGGAAGGCATTCATAGTGTGGAGGGAGGCTATAATCGCACCGGTTCCCGAAGCCCTATGCAGTGGGACCATACCGCCAACGCAGGCTTTAGCAGTGCTTCTCCGGAAAAGTTATATGTAAAAATGGATCCCATGGAAGACAGACCTTGCGCAGAGGATCAATTGGCCGAGCCGGCTTCCCTGTATCATGAGGTGCAAAAATTGATTCGACTTCGAGGAGCCCATACGGCCCTTGGAAATAAAGCGGATATTGAATTTGTGTACGTAGAGGAAAACAAGTATCCTTTGGCTTATGTAAGAAGCAGCGAGGATGAGACGGTTCTGGTGATTGTAAATCCTTCCAAGGAAGCCTGCAGAATATCTACGGCCAATACCAAGGTAGACCCTGCGAAAGCAAAGGCATTTTATCAGTTGGGTGACTCTGTAAGCTATGACGAAAAAACCGGGGAGTGGGTTGTGCCCGGAGGAAGTGTTCATTTTATCGCATGAATCAGATGAATTATCAAAAAGAACTGGAAAAAATATTGGAAAACCCGGAGCAAGGGCAGGAGGGCAAGGTGCCTACCTTGTTTTTACACAGCTGTTGCGCTCCCTGCAGCAGCTACGTACTGGAATACCTTTGTCCCTATTTTGCAATTACGGTATTTTATTACAATCCAAATATTTCCGCGTCGGTGGAATATCAAAAACGTGTGGAAGAGCAGAAGCGTCTCATTGCTGCATACAATGAAGAGAAAAAGGGCTATCTGATTCAAATTCTTGAGGGAGATTATGAGCCGGGACTTTTCTATGAAGCAGTGAAGGGATTGGAACAATTGGGAGAGGGGAGCGAGCGATGCTTCCGATGCTTTGATTTACGGTTATCGGAAACAGCAAGGCTGGCCAAAGAAGGACAGTTCGATTATTTCGGAACCACACTTACGATCAGCCCACTCAAGAATGCGGAAAAGTTAAATGAAATCGGACAGCAATGGGCCAGGGAGTATGAAGTGAACTGGTTACCGTCGGATTTTAAAAAGAAAAACGGTTACAAGCGTTCCGTAGAATTATCCGCAGAATACAACCTGTACCGACAGGACTTTTGCGGTTGCAGTTTTTCCAAAGCGGAAAGAGACTTGCAGAATTCCCAAAAGTAGTTTATCATATTAAGGATATACTGACGAAAAGGAGAGATGATTTCAATGAAGAAGATTTTGGATTTGTTGTCAGAAGAAATGCAGCAGGCATTCGAGGCAGCAGGTTATGATAAAGCATTGGGTAAGGTTGGCATTTCCAATCGTCCCGACTTGTGCGAATTTCAGTGTAACGGAGCAATGGCAGGGGCAAAGCAGTACAAGAAGGCTCCTATTATGATTGCCAATGAAGTGGCTGAAAAGCTTGCCGGAAGCAAGGCGTTTAGCGAAGTGACAGCAGTTGCTCCCGGATTTTTGAATTTAAAGATGTCCGAGAGTTTTTTGGGCGCTTATGTAAAAGAAATGAGCGGCGCAGAGAAATTTGGAATGGAACAGCCGGAAAATCCCAAGACGATTGTAATTGATTACGGCGGACCGAACGTTGCAAAGCCTCTGCATGTAGGTCATTTGCGTTCTGCAGTTATCGGTGAGGCAGTAAAGCGTATGCAGCGCTTCGCAGGCAACAAGGTAATCGGTGATGTACATTTGGGAGACTGGGGTCTTCAGATGGGACTCATTATCACCGAACTGCAGGAGAGAAAACCGGAGCTGCCTTACTTTGATGACAGCTTTACCGGGGAATATCCCAAGGAGGCACCCTTTACCCTTTCCGAATTGGAAGAAATTTATCCCACAGCCAGCGGCAAGAGCAAGGTGGATGAGGATTTCAAGGCAAAGGCACTTCAGGCAACTGCGGATTTGCAGAGCGGTAAGCCCGGATACCGCGCGATTTGGCTGCACATTATGGATTTATCCATTGCGGATTTAAAGAAGAATTATGAGAAGTTAAATGTAGATTTTGATCTTTGGTACGGAGAGTCCGATTCACAGAAATACATCCCCGAAATGGTGGAGAAAATGAAAAAGGACGGTTTTGCTTATGTGAGCAACGGTGCATTGGTTGTAGACGTGGCAAGAGAAGATGACAAGAAGGAAGTTCCTCCCTGTATGATTTTAAAGTCTGACGGTGCCGCAATGTATGACACCACAGACTTGGCGACGCTCCTTCAGAGAAAAATAGATTTCCATCCCGACAGTGTGGTGTATGTGGTTGACAAGCGTCAGGAGCTTCACTTCGAGCAGGTATTCCGTTGTGCACGCAAGACCGGTCAGGTAGAAGAAAATACAGATTTGAAATTCCTGGGCTTTGGTACCATGAACGGCAAGGATGGAAAACCCTTCAAGACCCGTGAAGGTGGTGTAATGCGTCTTTCCAGTCTGATTCAGCAGATTGTGGATCAGATGCATGAAAAGATTTCCACCAATGAGGCATTGGATGCAGAAGAAGCGGCAAAGACTGCTGAGGTAGTTGCTTTGGCTGCTCTCAAATACGGTGATTTGTCCAACCAGGCCAGCAAGGATTATATCTTTGATATTGATAAGTTTATTTCCTTCGAAGGAGATACCGGTCCATATATTCTCTATACCATTGTACGTATCAAATCTATTTTGAATAAGTACAGGGATCAGGGAAAAGAAGTGTCCATGGATGCCTTGGGAGCTGTGCAGAATGCTTCCGAAAAAGCATTGGCTATGCAGCTTGCGCAGTTTAATGCAGTAATGGAAAATGCCTGCGAGGAGCTTGCTCCCCATAAGGTTTGTGCTTATATTTATGATTTGGCCAATGCGTTTAATCATTTCTATCATGAGACCAAGATTTTGTCCGAAGAGGATGAAACCAAGAAAGCAGGTTGGATTGCTCTTTTGAATTTGACCAAGGATGTATTGGAATGCTGTATCGATTTGTTGGGCTTCAGTGCTCCCGAAAGAATGTAATAGTTGTAAAAAAAGCAGCTTTCCCGGAAACGGGAAAGCTGTTTGAAAAAGAAGGTTTGTGAGGGAATAGGGCAATCATGGGACGAACAAATTATTCCGCCAAAAGAAAAATTGAATTAGGAATTGTTTGGTGCATGTATGGTGTGTACGGTCTGTTGTGTTTGTATCTCTATATCATGCAAGCGAAACAACCTTTGGATTACAACAATCGATACTTCCAGTCCGATCTTCCTTATCATATCAGCATGATCGTGGATGACGGATGGTATTACAGCTTTACGGCGTATGTTTACCGGCTTTTGTATACTTTGGCAGGCGGAAACGGAAATCTGATTGCCGGCTTTCTGGCGATTGTAACGGTTGGAACGGTGGCAGGTACCGAAACGCTTCTTCGAGAGTTTCAAGAGAAAACATCCCCCTTGCTTCTTGGACTGGAGAGTATATCCTGTAACTTATTGATGGCTTTCTTTTTGCCACTGGCCGGAAAATATCGTTATGTTAGCTATCAGAACGGAAATCTCTGGCACAATTCCACCTATTTGGTCATGCGCTTTTTGGCGGTGTTTGCCATGGTTTTGTATATCCGAATGGAACGGGAATATAGAGAAAAGATATCGGTTTCCAAATGGATTGGCTTCACAATTCTGTTGATTATTTGTACCGGCGTAAAACCCAGCTTTTTGACGGTATTTGCACCGGCACTGGCGTTGAAGCTTTTGTGGGATTTGTTTCATAAAGTTGATTTTTGGAAAGTATTTTTCCTGGGATGCAGTGTGCTTCCGGCCTGTGGAGTAGTGCTGTGGCAGAATGCGGTTTTGTTTGGAGAAGAAACCGGAAACGGATTCGAGTGGAATCCCTGGTATACCTTTTCCCTGCATGCGGACAGGCCCAAGGTGGCAGTGCTTTGCTCTCTGGCTTTCCCGGGAATTGTGGCACTAATGCATCTTAAGAAGATTTTTTCGAAACCACAGTATTTCTTTGCCTGGTTAATGACAGCGGTTGGATTTTTGGAAGCTTTATTGTTGTCCGAAACCGGTACCCGCTCCAGAGACGGGAATTTCCTTTGGGGCTATTTGTTTGCGATTTTCTATATAAACATATACAGCACCAGGATTTGGCTGGAGGATAGACCGGGGAAAGCAGACTCCCCGGGGAAATGGATATTGTTTGTGATTTGTGGATGTGTCTTTTTCTATGAACTGTACGGAGGAGTGTATTTCTTCCTGCGTTTACTTTCCGGAGAAACCTATTTCATGCTGGGATAGAGGACGGTTCTTTTGGCTTCCGGGACGGATCTTATGGGATAGAGGATGGTTTCTGTAACAGGAGATGGATTTCGATGTTTTCCGGGAAATAGATATTATAAAAACCGTAAAAATGTTTTTAAAATATTTTGAAAAATAGTGTTGACTTTTATATAAATGTATAGTATATTAGTCAAGTCGGTTGCGAAAACCGAAATGGAAGTTTAGCTCAGCTGGGAGAGCATCTGCCTTACAAGCAGGAGGTCGGCGGTTCGATCCCGTCATCCTCCACCATTGTGCCGACTTAGCTCAATTGGTAGAGCAAC
>DCGY01000047.1 GCA_002314715.1 Lachnospiraceae bacterium UBA1766
CTCAACGCCTTCCCCATTGTAATACATGGTTCCGATTCGATACATGGATTCCACATCATTTGCTTCCGCCGCCTTTTGGTACCAATATGCGGCTGTCTCCACATTTTTCTCCACATAGGATCCGAAATAATAGAAGTTTCCGAAAGAAGCCATTGCTGAGGCTTCTCCTCCTTCGGCAGCCTCCGTCAAAAGTCCCAACGCCACACCGATATTTTCCTCTACCCCGTCTCCGGTAAGATACAAATATGCCAAATTTTTCTTTGCCTTCACACTACCTGCTTCTGCGGCTTTTTGAAACCACTCTGCTGCTTTTGTGCTGTTTTGCTCCAACAATTCACCTTCATAGTACAAAACACCCATCCGCTCCATGGATTCCAAATCACCATAGGTGGCAGCCTTTTCGTACCATTCCATAGCCTTTGCATTTCCTCCGGCCAATTGACCGTTCATACACATATTCCCCAGAAGCACCATAATATCTGTCGAGCCTTCCGGATTTTTTGTTACCGCCTGTTCCAGATATTCCCCGGCCTTCTGATTGCTTCTGTCCACGCCTTCACCCAGATAATAGGCTTGACCCAATTGGCACAAAGCATCGTAATCCCCGGTCTGTGCAGCCTGCTCCAAAAGCTCCCATTCCGTTAATTCTACCATAGACTCTTCTTCGGAGGACACGAATTCCAAGTCCGGCTGTACATCCTGCCTATTTGTCCAAATCCGAAAAAAAACAAGACCGAGTACTGCCAGGAGTGCCAAAAGCAATCCAATGAACAATACAGCCGGGAACTTTTTCTCTGTTTCGGACTGTGTTTTTATTTCATTTGATTCCTCTGTCATATCCTTTGCCTTCCTCGGTCTTGCTAATCATTTGTTTTGGAACATAAATCCGTTTTATCTGTAGAGATTACGCTTATCTACTACTCTGACTGCCTTGCCTTCGCTTCTGGTAATGGTCTTCGGCTCTACAACCTTTACATCAACCTTAATACCAAGCATAGACTTCAGTCCTTCTACAATCTTCTTTTCTCTTGCTGCTACAGGAACAGATGCATCTGCTACCATCTCAGGAGTTAATTCTACCTGAACCTCGATGGTATCGTTGTTACCTACACGGTCTACAACGATCTGATAGTTTGCCTGGAAGCCCTGGTTAATCAATACGGTCTCAATCTGTGAAGGCCATACATTAACACCCTTAACAACCATCATATCATCGCTTCTTCCCTTCGGCTTCTCCATACGAATATGGGTACGTCCGCAAGAACATTTCTTTCTGGTCAAACGGCAAAGGTCTCTGGTTCTGTAACGAAGCAGAGGGAATGCCTTCTTGGTAATACAGGTAAATACCAATTCACCAACTTCGCCCTCCGGCAATACCTCACCGGTCTCGGGATTGATGATTTCGGGGATGAAATGGTCTTCCTGTACGTGCATGCCGGCCTGCTCTTCACACTCGAAGGATACACCGGGACCGGAAATTTCAGTCAAGCCGTAAATATCGTAAGCCTTGATACCAAGAGTTTCCTCGATATTGTGTCTCATTTCCTCTGTCCAAGGCTCTGCACCAAAGATACCTGCTTTTAACTTAATACTGTCCTTAATGCCCTTCTCGGTAATGGTTTCACCAAGGTTTGCTGCATAAGAAGGAGTACAACAGAGAATAGTAGAACCCAAATCCTGCATAAACTGTAACTGTCTCTCGGTATTACCGGAGGACATAGGAAGTGTTAAACATCCAACTCTGTGAGAACCTCCGTTTAATCCGGGGCCACCGGTAAACAAACCATAGCCGTAGCAAACATGTACTACGTCTTCCTTGGTACCGCCTGCTGCAACGATTGCACGTGCACAGCAGTCTTCCCATACATCCAAATCTGCCTGGGTATAGAAAGCAACTACACGTCTGCCGGTTGTACCACTGGTAGACTGAATACGTACACACTCAGAAAGCGGAACACCCAATAAACCGTAAGGATACTGATCACGCAAGTCATCTTTGTTGATGAAAGGAAGCTTGTGAAGATCTTCAATACCATGAATATCCTCCGGCTTTACTCCTGCTTCATCCATTTTGTCGTGATAGAACTTTACGTTCTCATACACAAACTTTACCTGCTCGGTAAGTCTTTCGCTCTGAAGCGCCTGTAACTGCTCCAAGGGCATGGTTTCGATTTCGGGCTGGAAATAATTTTTCATTTGTAACTCTCCTTTTTTATATTTTTAGCCTCTTCCCAATAAGAAAGCCTTCTGGTTCAATTCAAGGAATTTTGCAGGTACGCAATCTTCAATTGCTTTCTGCCACTTCTCAAGAGGAATCTCCTCAAAGTATCTGGACAATCTACCCATAAGAACAATATTCACCGCTTTGGCAGAGCCTGCCTCTTCCGCAAGAGAAAGGCAATCCATTGCATCTACGTTGGCCCCCATTGCCTCCATCTTCTCTACAAGGTTTTCCGGATACTTGGTCGCTCCGGTAATAACCGGCATCGGATCGATCTGCTGTGTATTTACAACAATTCTTCCGCCTTCCTTTAAGTACTCCAAATATCTTGCCGCCTCAAGCTTCTCGAAGGATACAATAAAATCTGCCTCTCCTCTGTCAATAATCGGAGAATAAACCTTCTCGCCGAAACGTACATAGGTTACTACGCTACCGCCACGCTGGCTCATACCGTGAACCTCGGATACCTTTACATCGTATCCTTCTGTCAAAAGTAAATGTCCCAATAATTTGGATGCAAGCAGACTTCCCTGGCCGCCCACACCTACTATCATAATATTCTTTGTCATTTTTTATCGTCCTCCAGTTATTGTAAAGCGCCCAATCTGCAAAGCTGTTTACATACGCCACAACCAACGCAAAGAGTGGTGTCCACAACAGCCTTTCCGTCCTTCATACTGATTGCCGGACATCCAAGACGCATACAGGACTTACATCCCACACACTTGATCGGATCGCACATTAAAGGAGCAGAATGCTTTACATATTTCAAAAGTGCACAAGGACGTCTGCTGATAATCACGGAAGGAGCATCCACGGAAAGCTCTTCCTTAATTACTCTCTCGCACTCAGCCAAATCGTAGGGATCCACCACCGTTACCCGTTCGAAGCCCATTGCGGTGCAAAGTGCCTCCAGATTAATCTTTCCTGCCGGGTCACCCTTGATGTTATAACCGGTGGTAGGATTCTGCTGATGTCCTGTCATACCGGTAATGGAGTTGTCCAAAATAATAATGGTAGAATTGCTCTGGTTGTATGCCACATTTGCCAGGCCTGTCATACCGGAATGCATAAAGGTGGAATCACCGATTACCGCTACGGTTTTGCCTTCGGTCTCCTTGCCAAGTGCCTTATTAAAGCCATGAATAGAGCTGATGGAAGCTCCCATACAAAGAGTCATATCCATTGCACTAAGAGGTGCTACTGCGCCAAGGGTATAACATCCGATGTCACCCAGAACGGTAATTTTATTCTTGGAAAGAACATAAAACAATCCTCTGTGAGGACAGCCTGCACACATTACAGGAGGTCTTCCCGGAAGTGTTTCGTCCAGTTTCTTGGATGCCGGAAGTTCCATTCCCAATTTTTCTGCGATTAAATTCTGAGAGAACTCTCCTTCAATGGGAAGAATGTCCTTGCCCTCTACTTCAAGACCCAGCTGCTTGCAGTGGTTCTCGATAAAAGGATCCAATTCCTCGATAATCACAAGTTTTTCTACCTTAGAAGCAAAATCAAGAATCAGCTTCTCCGGCAAAGGATAAATCATTCCAAGCTTTAAGATGCTGGCCTTGTCGCCAAACACCTCTTTCGCATACTGGTAACTGGTAGAAGAAGTAATAATACCAAGCTTGGTATCTCCCATCTCCACACGGTTAAACGCACAATTTTCTGCCAATGCAACCAGCTTTCTGGTACGCTCCTCCACAAAAGGATGACGCTTAATTGCATTGCCGGGCATCATTACATACTTGGCAATATTTTTCTCATAAGGCTTGGTGGGAGGAAGAACTCTCTCGCCCTCTTCCACAACGCTCTGAGAATGTGCCACTCTGGTACACATCTTCATAATAACGGGAGTATCATACTCCTCGGACACTTCATAAGCAAGTTTTGCAAATTCAATTGCCTCTGCTGAATCAGCAGGCTCAAACATGGGAACCTTTGCTGACATTGCATAATGGCGGGAATCCTGTTCATTCTGTGAGGAATGCATTCCGGGATCGTCTGCCACGCAAATAATCATACCGCCGTTTACACCGGTATAGGCACAGGTGAATAAAGGATCTGCGGCCACATTCAGGCCTACATGCTTCATGCCGCAAAAGCTTCTCTTACCGGCAAGGGATGCACCGAAGGCTACTTCCATAGCCACCTTCTCATTGGGCGCCCATTCACAATAAATCTCATCATATTTTGCAGCCTCTTCGGTCACCTCTGTACTGGGAGTACCGGGATAGCTGGATACCACACTGCAGCCGGCCTCATAAAGACCACGGGCAAGTGCCTGATTACCTAACATTAATCGTTTCATTTGTTTCTTTTTCCTTCCTAAATACGGATATACATACATCGAAAATTATATATGAAATTTGTCAAAAAATCAAGGGAATCCTATATGAACATTTATGACATATTACCATAAAATATATCAATACAATCCCATGAAATGAGGTAAAACCTATGGCAATTACAAACATCGCCCAACTGAACTACAACGGCGTTGTAACCAATTCCAACGAAACCAGCGGCAATTATGCAAACACCGTCAATGTAACGAAATATGCCGTCGAAAGCAATTACAGTAAAGGGGATGATATTACCTATGTGGTCAGCGTCGCCAACAGCAATACCACACCCCTGACAGAGGTCAGCATCGTCGATAACCTGGGCACCTATACCGTTACACAGGGGGTAAATGTTACGCCCCTTACCTATGTAACGAATTCAGCCCAGATATATGTAAACGGAATCTTACTAAATCCTGCGCCCACCATCACACCTACCGCCAACTCTTTGACAATCGGCGAAATTACCATTCCTCCATTTGGCAGTGCAACCTTTGTATACCAGGGGTTGGTGAATCAATACGCCCCCCTATCCACCGGTTCCGCTATTACCAATCAGGTAACGGTTTCCGCGAAAGAACTGGCAAATTCCATTGTGGAGACGGATGTTGTGAATGTTCAAAATGCCCCCAGCTTATTAATCAACAAAACTTTGACTCCTCCTCTGCTACTCCCCGGTCAGCCCATTACTTATACCTTTACCATCCAGAATAACGGCAATACAGCCACCCAATTGACGGATACCGTCCAGGTGAATGATGTCTTTGATCCACCCCTCAATAATATCGTAGTAACTTTAAATGGCTCCGTCATTAATCCTCCGGCCTACAGCTACGATGTCGACAGCGGCGTATTCATTGCAGACATCGGTATTGTACCGGCCGCAACCACCCAGCAAACCACTAGCACAGGTATCGTAACCTTATCTCCCGGCACCTCTGTCCTTACCGTCACCGGTACCACCGCCTAAGCAATATCCTGTATAGCAAAAAAGACCCCCTTCGGTTTCCCGAAGGAGGTCTTAACATTCTCAAGAAGTGTAATTATGCAAGCTTGCTCTTTGCAACTTCTGCAAGAGTCTTGAAGCCTTCTGCATCATTAACTGCCATCTCAGCAAGCATCTTTCTGTTCATATCTACACCTGCAAGCTTCAAACCATACATAAACTTGCTGTAAGATAAACCATTGATTCTAGCTGCTGCATTGATACGTGCGATCCAAAGCTGTCTGAACTGACGCTTTCTCTCTTTTCTACCTGCATATGCAGAGGTAAGTGCTCTCATTACAGACTGCTTTGCTACTCTGTACTGATTGCTTCTTGCTCCTCTATAACCTTTTGCAAGCTTTAATACTCTATTATGTTTCTTCTTGGCATTTAAGCCACCTTTAATTCTTGCCATGTCTTTCTTTCCTCCTCACCAAATTATAAGTACGGTAAAATCTTCTTCATGTTCTTAACGTTAGTAGCATCTGTCATTGCAGGCTTTCTAAGGTTACGCTTTGTCTTGGTGCTCTTCTTAGTTAAGATATGGCGCTTGTAAGCCTTATTTCTCTTTAATTTACCGGTTCCGGTTACTTTAAAACGCTTTGCAGCTGCTCTGCTTGTCTTCATTTTTGGCATGACTGATTTCCTCCTAATTAAACTTTATCTATTTTAACTTCCACGACTAGCGCTTCTCAGTTAAAAACATTGTCATACTTCTGCCCTCTACCTTAGGTGCCTTCTCTACTACAGAGATATCAGCAAGTGCGGTAGCGAACTCGTCTAAAATATGTTTACTGTTGTTCATGTGAGCCATCTCACGTCCTCTGAAACGCATGGTAATCTTTACCTTGTCGCCCTTTGTAAGGAACTTTCTGGCTGCATTCATCTTTGTATTCAAATCGTTGGTATCGATGTTGGGAGTAATACGAATCTCCTTCACTTCGATTACGTGCTGCTTCTTCTTCGCTTCTTTCTCTTTGCGAAGCTGCTCATACTTGAACTTACCGTAATCAACAATTCTGCAAACCGGAGGTACTGCTGTAGGTGCAATCTTTACCAAATCAACCCCTGCCTCTTCTGCAAGTGCTAACGCTTCCTTTGCAGACATAATACCAAGCTGCTGACCTTCTTCACCAATGACACGAACTTCCTTGTCTCTGATCTGCTCATTAATCATTAAATCGCTAATGGTTTTGCCCTCCATAAAAAAAGTGAATAGCATAGCTATCCACCATAAACATTCCGATTGCATTCGTTCTCGAAAAGATATGAACACTTACCAGCCTAATTGCTGTAAGGTGAGAGTGGATACTCTGCTTGATTGATGCATGTTCTTCACACGCTTGTTAATGATACCATATGTATATCCTATTGTCAACAATAAAATTACACATTTTTTAAATATTTTTCACGCTATTTTGCGATGATTCTGGCTACGAAAATAACGATACAAGCACCGATTGCTCCGGTCAAAACGCCTCCGAAAAATCCCAGGCTTGCAAAATCCCATCCAAGCTTACCGCATACAAAATTTCCTACGAAGCCACCTACTACACCAAAGATAATATTTCGGATCAAACCGCCCTTGCTATGCATAACAATGCTTGCCAACCATCCTGCCAAAGCACCTGTAATAATTGCTGCCAACATTTCTTTCTCCTCCTTGAATGATATTCAAAATCCAAGGAGTATTCTATCATAACTATTCCCAATCTGTAAAGAAGGAAGTTGGTGTCGGAAAATACCGGCACCAACTTCAAGCATTTTCTATCGTTCTTTGAAAGTGGCGCATGCCGTTTCCATACGATTCTTTGCAAAGCTTCCCTTAATATCCACATGATCCGCAGTACACTTATAATTACTGTTATAGGTACACTTATCTGCCTCACAATCAATGCTGATATTCTTGGACGGGTGGGTAATGGAGCTCTTCATGCAGCCACATCCGTCTCCTTCTTTTCTGGCATGAAAGCTGTCACAGCAGGTTCCTTCACAAGTTTCTGCGCTTTTGCCTCCCACCATAATATCTCCCTTTGAACAGTAATTTTCTGCATTAAAGCAGCAATTGGTAGCAGTACACTTTAAATTTGCCATACAAACCTCCTTCTTGAGCATTACGCTCATACAGTCAGTTTGCACAGTTCTCCGAAAATTATTCAGGAAGTCTCATTGTGAGCATATCATAAAAATATACCTCCTTTTTCGAAGCGACATAATTAAGCGCTTATTCGACATTTTTTGTTCTTCTATCATCTACTTAGTAATTCATTCATTCGTTTAGTAACACATAGCATTTTTAACTCAAAAGAGGAAGTGCAACTACTTCTGCACTTCCTCTTCTTTGTCATCATCTATTCATTTCTGCTTGGACACTTCGAATTTCCTCTATTGTGTATCCGCATTTTTGGATTGTATTCTCGTCCAATCCGGCATTTATCATATTTTTTAATATGCTCGCTTTTCCTTCTGCCAGACCTTCTTCTCGACCTTCTTCTCGACCTTCTGCCCGGCCTTCTTCAAACTCTTCTTTTCGAATCATTTTTTCCCGTTTTTCCCAAGTATAATCCAAATGCGTCATCTTCCTTATTTCATCTCCTCTTCGTTGAAAAAAAGCCACTAAAACCTTATTTTCAATGCAGTCCTTTATCGCCTGTTCCACTGCGTTTTCCAGTTCAAGGCCCTGCATCTGCAGCTCCCGAACCTTCTCCACGAAATACGTATATCCTCCCAGAACAGAAGAATAATCCCTTATCTCCTGATTATAGGGTGGATTAATATTATATACTTCACAGATTACCTCCACACCGGGCGTATCCGTCTCGTGACAAAACGATTCGGAAAGCCTTATCACCTCATACTCTGGACGTTTCTCCATGCCATTATAAAAAACGACCATGTGGGGTGTGGGAATCATAATTCTCTTTCTTCGAAACAAATCCAGTTCCTGTTTTTTTATCCACTCCTCCAGCATATTTACATAATAAATCATGCTGCGCAGTGGCATATTCGGGTTATACGTGGACTGATGCTCATAGAAATTGATATGCATATCGATAATGAAGGAGGCATCATTTCGAATCGATAATGACACCCCTTTCTCCAATTGCACAATCTCTACCGCATCAGGGTCCGTATAATTTGACCCGTTCAATGCATTGTAAACCTCCAATGCATTTTTGCTGTCCTCCATCAACATGGAAAACAC
>DCGY01000085.1:0-17116 GCA_002314715.1 Lachnospiraceae bacterium UBA1766
TGTCCTCCATCAACATGGAAAACACATCACTTTTGTACTCTCTGTTACTCATAAGTTCTCCTTTCTTATATGGGAGAACCTATTTTCAAGCACAATAAAAAACTTATTCTACCTTTTTAAGGACTCCCGCCATAGATGTGATTTTAAAAGCATGGATTCCTTTTTAGAAAATTAGATGTGATTTAGACACGCCGAAAGGCGCAAAAGAAAAGATGCTTTGAAAATAGTGTAGCATTTTCAAAGCATCTTGGCAATTACCAAAAGTTTCATTCAGTCAGTTCTAAAAAACAAACCACCAAGGAACAATCCTTAGTGTCAAAAACACTGTCCCCTATGATTTCTTTCTTCTACTAATAAACTCAGCTCAAATATTAACTATTCTTTCAAAAGTTTCACGGATTTGAGCGCCAAACAATATATATATGATAACAATCGGAACAAGATAGCAGACTTCTACTGCCGTTCTTACCTTCTCCGATATTCCCGAGATCACCTCTGCCAATGGCATCAATTCCTGATTATGCGGCAGAAACAATAAAGGTTCCTCCCATGCATTATAAGTAATCGAAAACAATAACAAAAATACAGTTCCTATTGTGGTGATACATTCCGGTAAAACAATATATCGAAACAACGCCAAAACAGATTTTGACTCTAGGCTAAAAGCATCTATTTGAGCCTGAGGAATTGATTTGAAACGTTGTCTTAATAAAATGACCGGAAGGGGAGAAAAGATACTTGGCAAGATCATTCCCAAACGTTTATCCAATAGTCCCAAGTCCCTTATGACAATGTGATTTGGCAATGCCATTGCTTGAAATGGCATCATCATCACCAGCACAAAAATATAGAAAAGAAAATCGCGTCCTCGGAAATTTATTTTTGCAAAAACATACCCAACAGGTAATGATAATAGACATCCCAAACCTGCAATTGTGATACTGTAAAACAAGGTGTTTCCCATATAAAGCATAAAGTGATATTTCCCTGTACCCAATTCTCGGATTTGACTAAGACTTTGTTCCCCATGTACAAAAAAATTGGAAAGAATAAGGAAAATAGGCCATAAAAAAGCAATCGCAAATACCATCTGTAATCCAGTTCTTTTATATATCTTTTTCATACACAACCTCACATCATATCCGTGTAACGATTCTCAAAATGATAAAAAAGACCAATCAGCGCACTCATAAACAAAACCATAATTACCGTGGCCGCTGTCAATAACTCATAGTCCATATTTCTGAAATGTGCCTGCATAAAATAAGACAAAGAATATACCGCTTCCTTCGGATAGCTTGTCCCATAGTACAAAGCACTTTCCCGATAAATTCGCATGCTATTGGAAAAGCCAAAAATTGTTGCAAAAAATATTTCAGGCAGAATACATGGTAATACACACTGAAAATAATAATTCCACCATTTTCCACCATCCATACGGCAGGCATCTTCCAATTCCACGGGAAGCCTTCCGACAGCATTTTTAAAGATGATAAAAAACAGGCCTATGTGTTTCCACAAAAACAATAATAAAATAGGAAAGATAAGCCAATGGTTCTTCCACATCTCATTATCCGAAATATTCATCCAATTTCGAAAAGCATTATTTTCAAACATTTTTTTCCAAATAGAAATCAGTGCCGTACTTGGGACAAAAAAAGGCAAAAGGACAGCCATTGAAAACAACTTATTTTCATCCTCTGCCCTATCACACATCACAGCAATCAGGAACGCAACGGATATTAAAAGCGTAACTCCTATTATCGAAAAAAGAATGGTATTTTTTATTCCCAACCTAAAATAATAATTGCCAAACAGTGCTGAATAATTTGTCAGTCCGACATATTTATTTGAAAAGATATTATCCAAAAAAGAATAGTATATACTTCTAAAAAAGGGGAGAACGTATAAACAAATAAAACCAATGATATACGGAACTACAAGTGGAATATATTTCTGAATCTTATTCATTTTTCATCATGTCTACTTTCCGATTTATTTCCTTTACCAGTTCATCAATTGACACTGCACCGTTTTGAAACTCTTCAACACAATCCAGATATATATCATCATAAAGCCCCTTATCTGCCAAAACAGAATCAGCAGCAATGAAATATAAATCTTGAAACAATTGGTTATCAACATCAAAGGAATCTGAGTAATCATCGATATTTTTGTATATAAAACCTCGCACATTCGTCTCTTCCAAATAGTCAATCAAAGCCCCTAAATACTGTAAGGCCTTCTCCTTATTTTTTCCATTCGGATTAACCACCATTACACCAAGACTTACAATATTTTTTTCTTCATTTGAGTACGTCGGAATTCTAACTGCTCTAAAACCCTTGAGTTGGTCTATCTTATTCCAAATTTCCGTCATACCTGATAATCGAAACAGCAGATCGGCTCTTTGAAATTCTCTGTCTACACCAGCCTCATTCCAGGAAGCCACTTTCATTAACGGATGTTTCGTCATTTCCTGATCTTCCGTGAGTTCCCATCTTTTCCAATCCCCCCACATTTTTGCAAATCCTTCCTTAAAGCATTCATCCTCATAATGAGTATCCTGATAATTTAAAGAATAAGACCTTATAAGCGAATACCCCATGTTATTCGAATCAATAATGTAGTCACTCCCGCGATCATGCATTTTCTCGAGCATATCATAAAAAGTTGAAAATAAGCTTAAGTCATCCGGCGAATAGCCCTCTTTTTCCATCCGATTTGGATGATATAACAAAACATTCCCGGCACACAATATAGGAATTCCCCAAATATGTCCTTCCGTAGTTTTAAGCGCCGATTGAATGTAACCCCAATATTTTTCATAATCCGTTTTAATTTCTGACACACTATCCAAGGGCATGCACACTCTATCCGTCGAAAGCTTTTCGTAAAGATTTTGTGCACTTGGAAAATAAATTATATCAACATCTGAATCTCCCGCCATCATTTTAACCAAAATATTGTCATAAAAATCTATCTGATCCATTGATTCCGGGCACTCATATAAAGTAGTATGAAATCCACTTAAATTATCAAACGACTGTACAGAATAATTAAGGCTATACATATTGGCACACGCTAATACGAAACCGCCCTGATTATCTATACCTTCACCACCTCTATGCCCGTTCAAAATGTCGTAAGAATACACAGCTCTTTTTTCTCTATCGACCAAAATCACACAACTGTCTACCACCTGAAAATCACTTTGCTTGACCATAGATAACCCCGGAAGCGCATTGAGAATTTGACTTTGTTTCATATCGGTTTTTACCACGCCATCAAAATTTAGGCCATTAAATATTAGAGAGTCCCCTATGACGGCAAAAGCATACGTATATCCCAAATCATTTGCTTTATATTTTTCGGTAGTTTTCTGTTGCGACCAATCATATTCTTCTATCCAATAATTCCCTTTTTGGTAAGTATAGAAATAGGTTTTGCCATTCTGCGTCTGAAACATAGAGATTACTCCATGACTGGATACCTTCTCCATATTTTCACCGGATAACGAGGTCTTATAGATTGTCTCCCCAAAATCCATATAGCCACTTTCTTCATCAAACACAATACCAGTCTCTGACTCATACGGATTATCTATCACACAAAGAAAATAAAGAAAATCACCCTCCTCGATAAACTCCTTTATTTCAAAGCAAGAAAATCCTTTCAAGAAGTCTTTCTCATATGTCAACTGAGTATCCCACATTTCTAAACATTGTCTGCTACGGTTATACAAAATCAATTGATTATTAGCAGATAAATAATGTATACCTTCATATTCATCTGTTAATTCTATCATTTTATCCTCTTTGCAATTCATACGATGCAAATAATATTTACCTTCATCCGAATATGAAAGCATAAAAACAATTCCTTCTGATGTAACATCATAGGCAATCGGTAAATGTTCTACTTGCACATAAAGATTCCTAATATTTTCGGCGGCCAATAACACATCTTTGTGCTCCTGTCTTTTTTGACAGGAGCACAAAACAATGCTAAAGGCCATGATAAAGAATACCAAGCCCTTTTTAACTCTCATAACTATCTATAAACTCCATTACAATCATTCACATAGGTACAATTCCCAATTAACAGAGTTGCAGAAGCAATAATAGTTGCTAAAGCCAAAAAACTTTTCTTCATTTTTTACCTCATCTTTCCTTTTATTCTTTCGTAGTTGCTTATACCTAACGTGTTCCCCTCCACTTGCTTATTAACTGAATACGACCATTCAATCGGCACTCTAACGCCACGTGATATTATTTCGATTTTCACAGTTCCAAGTGCCTGTACCACTTTTAGGAATTATCGTGTAATTCACTCCCATCAAATAACTTGTAACCGTATCCGCAATTGGAATCCAGTCCGTCGGAACCGGATTGCGCACTCCGTTCCTGATAAATTTCATCTCAATTCTGTCGGAACCTCTGGTTCAAAAAGCACCAGGTTACATGCACCATTTACTCCGGAAACCGCAGTTGCAAAAACTAACATAGCTATTCCCTTCATTAAAATGTTATGAAGTTTATTCATGTTTGTCACCTCTTTCCCTCATATCTTTTCGAAGAATTCTCCAAAAAAAGCATATCATAAAAATATGCCTCTTTTTTCGAAGTGACATAATTAAGCGCTTATTCGACATTTTTTGCTCTTTCATCATCTATTTAGTGATTCATTCATATACTTAGTGACACATATAAATATAAAAATCAGTTAAAATAAATCTAGAAAGGAGCTTCTTATGGACAGAGCTTCTTATCGAGTTAGTAAAAAGCATGGCGCAAAAAGACAATAAACAAAAAATGCCATAGTGAAACATGTTACATGCATAAACATCGTTCACTATGGCTCTTTTTTTCTCAACTCATGGGCATCTATTATAATAATGCATCCTGCTTGCAATACATAAGAATATCACACATAAACTCATTTGCATCACAAGTCAGTAACAATTCACCACCGTATTTTTCTACAATCAACTGCATAGACTTTAATCCGTAACCATGGTCACCTTCTTTTTTGGTCGAAACAATATGGTTCCCATTTCGTATCTCAATTGGTTCACACACTTCATTTGTCAACTGAAAATGCAATACTCCTTTTTTGTAAGCCGCTCTGATTTTTATTTCACGAGAGCAATTCTTATTCACTGTTAAATACTCTATTCCATTATCCAACGCATTTCCTACCGTAACGCATACATCTTCACTGGAAATTTGGGGAAAACCTTCCAACGCAAATTGGGGGATAATACTTATCCCCTTTTTCACGGCAGTCGCATTTTTATACGCTATGACAGCGTCCAAAGGAAACCACCCACTTTGTGTTAAAGAATGGAATGCTTCCTCATCTAATTTCCGTTCAATACTCCCTATCGCTTCATCATAATGATTCGATAATAAATCTGCCTTAAGTGATATCAAATAGTTCTTATAATCATGCTTGATTCGTCGAATAATGTCCTGCCTATTTTTTTCTTCATTATACTGCTCTTGTTGTATGCGAACCGTTTCTTTTAGGAAATAAGCATCTTGCTCTATTTGGTTCAAACGGGCTTGTCTATCAAACATCCAAAAAACCACCAGGTTCATCACAATGATAACCAGAACGGAACAAAATGCGCCAAATGAACCGGAATCCAGAATAGAATCCGAACGAAATTCAGCCAAACTAAACACATATAATACCAATACAATCGATAATATCGGCAATATAATCATGATAAATGGTTGGAAATATTTGTTTTTGTTTCTATCCTTTAACCTTCCAAATCTTATTGCCAGCAAAAATAGTAAAAAAAACACAAATCTCGCTACGATAAGGGCAACCGGAAATGCATTTTCTTCATGAACGAGTAAATTATTTTGGAATGCAATCGAAACACTATAGGAGGCTATCAGTTCACTGCAAATTCCAAATACCAGGGCAATAAAAGCGAACCATACATTTTTTAACCCCAATCTCTTGCTGTATGCTAGGGAAACTATAAAATATAGCAAGAAACTAAAAATCGGGAACAGATATGTAATTGTTACTGTTTTCATTAACACATAATCAACAACAAAGAAGAAGGAAAGTACAAGTATCTGGAGTATACTAGCATCCTTTGGCTCAAAAAAAACCTTCAGAAAAAGATGTATACTATACAGAACCAATAAACCACACACGAGATATACAATATCATTGGCATCCTTAATCACACTACACCTCCTCCCTCAGTTGCGAAATAACCTGATTGCGGAATTTCAAACTAACCGGGATCTCAGTATTTGAAAGATATATCGACTTTTGAGTATACATGGTTATATACGTTTTATTTACCAGAAAAGAAGCATGTACCCGAACAAACTGCGAACTACGTTCATGAAGCAACGTTTCAAGCTGACCCAGTTTCATATAACAAATTAGTTCTTCTTGATTTGAAAGTACAATTTTCAAATTATGGCCTACGGATTCTATATACATAATATCATTCACAGAAACATTTCTTTTTCCTCGTTGCACTGTCAAAGGAATAAATATGTCTTCTTTTCTTATCTGTTTTACAATTTTGTCCAAAACAAAAAAAATTTGTTCTTCCTTAATCGGTTTCACTAGAAATTCAAAAGGATGTACTGCAAAAAGTTCCACCAAATTGTCTGTATGAGACGATATATAGACCACAAAAACGCTTTCTTTTAAATCATGTTTTCGAAGTCTTTTTACAGCTTCTTTCCCATCCATCTTCTCCATTTCAATATCCATAAAAACGACGTCATAATGTAGTGACTGTAGACTATCCACGAACTCCATACCGTTTGTGTATTCCGTTAATTCATACTCTTCACCCACAAAATAGCGTCCAAATATATCACCTAATTGTGCCAAAATACGAAAATCATCATCTACCACCGCAATCGATATCATGTTTCTACCTCTTTACTTTTTTACATCATATCACTTTATAGAGTCACTTCTCAAGCATTGTTTTTTTCTTCATGTATTCTAATGGTAATAGCAAGCAAAACATAAGTCCTAATGACAAACTCGCTGCATATTGTCCATCAATATACTCCATTACAGTTGCAAGGATAAAGACCACCACTGTTCCAGTTGCTCCTAAGATTGCTCTTTTTTGATATTTTCTTTTTTGGTCAGTATTTAGAGGATGTTTTATGCTCTCTACCGGTGCCCGCAGCACTATTAACAAAATACCCATTGCAGACAACGCAATCATAAATCCAAGCGGCAAACACCTGGCTTTGTATATTCCCTCCATTGCCAGAAGAATTAATTCTGTTAGAACAAAGCATACGTATTTATTTGAAGCATGTAATCCTCCCGCATACTTACGTATAGGAATTAAACACATAAGAAGCAAAAAAAGAAATCCTGTTGTCTTCAAAAACAAACTACCGATTAACGCAACAATTCCCGCAAGAGCCTTAAGTTCCAAAACCTCTAACCCATATCGATATATATTAATATTCGTCTCGTCTACCAACTGATTTCCCTGTAACTTCTCTAAGACTAAATTTTTCACTATTTCATCCTTTTCTACACTATTCGACTTATTTTTCCTTTCTCCATCTCATGAATCGTATCACACAAAAGCTGAATATCCTCCGTGGAATGAGAAGCCAACAGGATGGTTTTCCCCTGCTCTTTTAAACATAGTAAATATTCCCGCATATAGATTGCTCCTTTCATAAACGCTATAAATATTACTCATTATAAAACAATTCATCATTCCAAAAACAGATTGCGCACTCTGTTTTGAAACATTTGCCTTATTTCAGTTCTTCCGGAACCTCAGGCTCATAAAGAACCAAATTACATGCTCCATTCACACCGGAAATTGCAGCAGCAAATACTACGAAAGCAATTCTCTTCATGATTAAATTTTGGATTTTATTCATGATATGTTCACCTCTCCCCAGGTTTCTTTCCGAAGAATTCTCCTTGAAGAAAATCATACCATGAATTAAGCCCATTTTTTGGAAGCAGCATAATTAAGCGTTTAATCGACATAATTAAATATTTTGTCACTCATTTTGTTATATCATCACGTGTTTAATGATATATGAGCATACATATTTCGGTTAAAATAGAATCAAAGGAGGTGTATACTTTTCATGGATAAGAATATAGAATCCGATTTGGTCTAATATATTGGCGAAAACATACGCATTATACGTAAATCAAAACACATTTCCGTTTGCGAACTAGCCAAAACCGTTAATTTAGCTGAAGGTTCCATTCGTAACTTTGAATCCGGTGCTTCCGCCTCGTTACTAACCCTTTTGGATATAGCGCATGCTCTTAACACTTCTTTGGATTCGCTAATATACGATTACAATGTTCGATTAACGCCTTCCGCAGATGAAAAGACTTCTCTCAATTTGCTATCTGAACAATTCTTGCGATGCAATACATCCGATAAAGAAATGATTCTTAGAATAGTCAATCGATTAGCTGAAGCCAACTCAAAAATGCCATAGTGAAATATGTTATGCAAACACATTTTCACTATGGCATTTTATGTTCGTATATTGCCGCACTTACTTCCATGTCCAATGTAACAGTCTACTGATTTGCCTCCATACAACTTCAGACATTTCTCCCGATTATTCAAAGTCTTTTTATAAAGCAACACATTTCTGCCATCAAAATGAGGAATCTACACATCATTATAAGAATAATATATTCTATCACTGATATATATTCGGGAACCCAATAAAACATTTCCATAGAACATATTGGATAAAATAACCCTTGCGTTCCATACGCACAAAACACATTATAAAAGAATGGCGTATATCCCAACAGCATTAGCAACAATATCTCTCCCATTCCAATTAGCATACGTCTTCGAATCAACTTTTTTCTTCCATACAGAGTTGTATGAACCAGCATTTCTGTTTCGGTTTGGCAATCTCTTCGAAACAGATAAATAATGCATATGATAAATAACACATTATTCCATACAAAAATATATTGATTATATTTTTGTCCAATAGAATCCCCTAGTAAGATACGATAACCTCCATCATAAAAAGGAACCCCTCCGTGTTCCTCTAAGTAATCCGTATACTGTGTCAACCGATCTAGCAAGGCATACTTTCCGGTTTCCCCAATATATTTCATTTGAAGCATTTCGGTTGATTCAAGAGACCTCTCTAAAGCCTCCTGGTATTCCCTCGTGGCTGTCTCATAATCCTTTCTTTCTTTCGCAAGGAACTCCCTTTGCTGTTCAATTGAATACCCCTCCATTTCTATCATGTACTGCTTCCAATAAATATCCTCTATACTATAAAATCCTTCTTCCATTGGTTTAAAAGAAGCAATCTGAAATACGAGATAAAAAAGGAAAAGAAAAACCAGCTTTTCTCCAACCATGATTCTGTAAAATTCATGCCATAAAACGGAAACACTTTTTTTCGAAAACAGTCGGCATAATCCACAAAAAAAACTATCAGTCTGCACAAAAGAAAAATTTCTCCCGTATAACCAAATTCCATAGACACCTGTAAACGCGGAAACTATTAAGCCAACGAATATGTACGCCGGCAGGTACCAAATCGGGAGTCCAAAAAAATTTATATTTCGATATCCACCTATCCATTCATAAACATCACATATGGACCAGATATTAAAATCGTGGAGAAATCCCAGCGAATGGTTTGATGAAAAGCTTTCAAAAAAGACCATTTCCGTTCCAAATACAACAAGGCAACGATTTATGTATGCTACCAAAGATTCACACCCAACTGCTATACAAAAGAGAACAGACGTGTATATATACCCTGCCAAAAGATGTAGCGCTAGCAATACAATCAAAAAAGAACGTATGGATATCGGGAAAACACATCCCTGATAATCCGATACAGATTGTATTGCCCTAGTTATCCTACCCAACCCATATTTTTTAGCAAGTAACAGCACATCCATACATTCCATTACAAGGATAAGCAACGAATTAAGAATATTACAAACAATATATTTACAAATTCCTAGCTGTCTTCGTCCCAGTTTACCGGTTCTGGTTAACCAGAAACTCCCATTCTCACGTTCTTTTACAATAACCATAAATACCAGAAACACAGAAAACAAAAATCCTGATATATCAATTCCCCAGAATCGGCCTAACAACTCAATTCCTTTCGAAGGACCTACTTCAATATCTAAAGGAGGCATATCTTCATATTTCCTTATATATTGTCTAATGTTCTGTGCAAAATAACCGTCCTCATCCACAAGCAATCCCGACTGAAGCATTTGCTTACAAGTCTCTATTTTCTGTTGAATATTCCATTCATAATTTTGCGTATTTTCAACTTCTTTTCTTATTTCGAAAGAAATCAGTTGGTTTCGAATGTTATCATTTGTTAACATCTGATCCAATTTCTCATTAATATCCTCCGAATTATTCTTTTCAATTGAGTCAAAAAAAAGTTTATAATCATTGGTTGTATACAAAAAACCCTTCGTGTTCAACCAATAGAACAATGCTATGCACTGCATTATCACTATGCAGATAATAAATCTTTTCACGCCCTCATCCGATATCGTTCTTCGAAATTCATGCCGAAACAGTCTCAAGTAGTTTCTCATTCTTTTCACCCAAAGTAATACAAATAAACATCTTCCAAATCCGGTTTCACTGCATTAACAGCTATCTCTTTTGGAGGATTATCTGTAATAATCCGTATTTTCATCAATTCAGCCTCTCGATAAATATTGGAAATCTTGTATCGAGAGGAATAAAGTTCCATACAATTCTCATGGATTTCCATTTCATAAACTAATCCATTTATATTATTGCACAACTTTTCCGGTGCACCATGATCCGTAATCTTTCCCTGATTCATAATAATAATATCCTTTGCGATAAATTGAACATCAGATGCAATATGTGTTGTGATGAGAATAATACTATTTCTGGCGGCTTTTGAAAGCAGATTGCGCATGCGAATTCTTTCTTTTGGATCAAGCCCCACCGTTGGTTCATCCAAAATAATAATCTGTGGGCTTCCTAATAAAGCTTGCGCTAAAAGAGCCCTTTGTTTCATCCCTCCCGAAAGTCGTCCCATTTTTTTGTAGCGTTCATTGCTAAGGTGAACTGCATCCAGCAGTTTGTCAATTTCCTTTTCTGCCTGCTCCTTTTTCAGCCCTTTAAGACTTGCCATATACCACAAAAAATTTTCCACCGTAAAATAGGGATATATATTTTGTTGCTGGGGCATGAATCCTATAATTTTTCTATATTCGCTCCCAAAAGAATGAATACAAGAATTTTCCCAATAAATCTCACCAGATTTTGGAATCAGATTGTCTGTTATAGCCTTCATTAACGTTGTTTTACCTGCGCCATTCGGTCCTAACAAGCCATATATCCCAGGTGTAAAGACATAATCGAAATTGTCCAAAACAGTCTTCTTCCCATATGACACAACCAGCTTATCAATTTTCAATTCCATTCCCGTTCTCCATCATTTTTTCTGTTATTATTTTCCATAACACGGTATATTCTTCTTGAAATTGTTCCAATCTGTCTTCGAAATTCTCTTCTCTAAAAATCATTTCTACCGAAAGATATTGATCGATCAAGTTTACCAAATCCACGCATTCACTCGGAAGTTCTGTACCCAAAAACGGAGAATTCACAGTTTCTTTTGTATAGTAATCCCTCTTCTCATCGGCCGATTCGAAATGTCTTAACCCTTCACTTCCTTTTTGCAAGCCAGTATCCAATCCAAAAACAAGTTGTCTCGTCCAATTTGCATAATTCATATTTCCTTCGCTCAAGTTTTCTTTCTCGAATACCAGCAGATTTCCATAATCGGAATTCATATGAATTAATTCCAAAAATCGAAATGCTCTTTCCACATTTGTCGAATTGCTTCGGATTCCTATAGACAGATTTTTCCTTTGGCAAACGCTTCCCTTCCAGGCATATTTTCTTTGCCCTTCCTTTTCATCTCCATAGTCACTAACCATTTGTATTCCACAATCATTCTTTTTGTTTACGTCAACAACCAAAATTTCTTTTTGATACCAACTTCTGAGTGTCTGCAACCATTTCATGCACGATTCATCTTCAAATGGATACACCAGACTGCCATCTTGGCGAGCCAGTAATCCATTATCATAAATATAGCCAAAGCATTCTGCAAAGCGAAAACCATCCAATCCATAGAAAATAAGACTGCCATTGGAAGTATAAGACTCCAGATCAAATATATCGCCCTCAAACGTTTCTGTATTTTTCAAATTATTTCTTGTCTCATCAAACAAAATACAGTTCCCAACATTTTGAAGCACTTCATTAGGAATGTAATAAATCGACTGTTTATATTCGACAGCTTTCCATAATACCTCTGGTATGCAGTCATATAGATTACTTCCTTTTAAGAGTTCATCCAAGCATAAATATTTTCCATTTTCTATTTCACGTGTCGGGAGCATGGCATCAAGGTAATTAAATCCTATAAAAGCAATATCTACATTCGACGAATCCAGCCCCTTTACATAATCTCCATCAATTTCCACCAATTTAAAGTAAAAATCTTCTCCATTCGCCTGCAACATTCGATTAATTTCATTTTCTGTTTCTTTAGATATTTGAATTCCTTTAGGAACAGCCCATGTCACATAGGCTTTAATGGAGTCATCTAATTTTTCTTCTACGCTTTTATTTAGTAAAACTTCTGACTGCATTATCTCCTTACTGTTCGTTTGTATCATTTCGCCCGACAACTTTTTTGTGTTACATCCGCCAACCCACAACGCAAAAAACAGTAAAATAATTACAAACACTTTTTTATTTATTCCACCTCGGGCAGTTCTATCCATTCGAATTCCCCCCTCATAAATTTATCCTTTGACAAGCAGTAAATTTTTGAGACATCCATTGTTTCAAATCCTCTTGCATAAATCCATTTATTTCCCACCATAATCGGCACCATGATTTTACCATCTGTTGTCTCTGCAATTTTTATCAGCTTTTTGTCACTATAACTCCAAAAGAAAAAAGATTTCTTATCATTGACTACGATTCCATTTCCCGCCATCGTCAGATAATGGTCATTTATATCAAGGTTATGTTCAAAATAATCTAGACGATGTTCTAACAAATCCATCACATACACCCTACCATCTTCCTCCCATACTGCATGAGAAAAACCCAGCATCTTCTTTCCATTCACGAAATCCATTATTTTTATCTTTTCTGTTTGTTTTGATTTCAAATCATACTTCCAAAGTTCAATCTTCCTAATTGTTTCCAAATAGTTTTCCGATGTAAGCTCCACTATTTCTTCATAGCTTTTATCCGTTAAGTCTTCTGTCATGTATGCCGTAAAATAGTACACTTCATTATCTACAATAGTCGCTTGAAAAACAGTTAATTCATACTGTTCTTCCAGTGAGAAATGATTCATCACATTATTTTTTATATCGTAAATATAAATACCCGCCTGTGTTTTTTTTAATGCTTCTCCGTTTGCTGTAGTCAACTTCTTATATGTATAAACAAGATAATCTCCCTCATATATCCCGCAAACTAGTTCCTGTGCTTCATCCATAGTCCCCAAAAGTTTTCTGTTTGTTCCATCCAAATTTGCACGATATATATGTTTTTTAAAGAGTCCGTCTTCTGACATATTACTTACATAATAAATATAATTCCCATAAATACGAGCACATAAAACAGACTCTCCAAAGCATGCATCACACGACGGAGCTGTATCCGAAAAACTGTAACCCTGATGTTCACAATTTATTTTTGTGCATAACGGCACCTGAACTTCTGTTTCCGGATTATAATAAAAGCAAACACCCATTTTCCTGCCCTCTTCACACGCACGAATCACGCCTTTGTCACTATATGAATTGGTCCAAGAGAATCCCCCCTCAAATACATAATCCTCATTCAATGTATTTATATTGGTTTGATTTTGCTCTGCGCATCCGTATAACCCCAAACTCATAAAAAAAATTAAAATACCATAAATCATTTTCTTCATTCTAAAACACCACCTTATTTTCCTGCGTGACCAGACATACTAAGTCGTTGATCACACAGGAAATTTTTGACCTACTTCTTATTGGTAATAACTCGTACCGGTAGTGGTAGACCAATTTTGTCCACTTTTACTTGCTGAGTGTGAACTCTGTACTGAAAGTGACCTATAATTCGTAGGTGCCGTAAAATAGACGCTAGCACTTGAGATTCCATTATTAGACTGGCTCTGTTGACCACTTGCTCCGGAAATAGGATGAACATAGACATATGTACTGCTTACCGAAGCTGAAATATTCGCATCATATGACACACTAGCTGTAGAAGCAGACCCATTCGTAGCAGTAACAGATGAACGTGCATTAATGGTAGCCCCAGCAATTGTTGCAGTTTGGCTTGATGCTGCACTTGCCATTAAAACGCTTCCACTACTAAGTACTCCTATAATCATTAATGCCAATCCTCTCTTGATTAAGAATTGTTTTTTCATTGTAAGATTCCTCTCTTTTAAAAATTTTCCATATACCCGCTTCAAAAACAGATTGCGCACTCTGTTTCGAAAACATTTACCTTATTTCAGTTCTTCCGGAACCCCAGGCTCATAAAGAACCAAATTACATGCTCCATTCACACCGGAAATTGCAGCAGCAAATACTACGAAAGCAATTCCCTTCATGATTAAATTTTGAATTTTATTCATGATATGTTCACCTCCCCCCAGGTTTCTTTCCGAAGAATTCTCCTTGAAGAAAATCATACCATGAATTAAGCCCATTTTTTGGAAGCAGCATAATTAAGCGTTTAATCGACATAATTAAATATTTTGTCACTCATTTTGTTATATCATCACGTGTTTAATGATATATGAGCATACATATTTCGATTAAAATAGAATCCTGCCTGAAGCCAACTCAAAAATGCCATAGTGAAATATGTTATACAAACACATTTTCACTATGGCATATCTTTTTTCCCGTATCAATCATACAGGCCCAATCTTAAACTTTCTTAAACTTTTCCATCAAAGCGTATTCGGAATATTTGATTATTCTATATCAAAATAATCTCGCTTTACTGCTCGTCAGCAGCCTTGCGAATTGCCTTGGTACGAATTTCCTCGGTAATCTGTGCAACGAACTCTTCGATGGACTTCGCTCCCTCATCACCTGCGAAGCGACTTCTTACGGATACAACACCCTTCTCTTCCTCTTCTGCACCTACGATCAACATGTAAGGAAGCTTATCCATGGTAGCCTCACGAATCTTGTAACCAATCTTCTCAGAACGGGTATCCACGGTCACATCCACACCTGCATCATAGAGTGCCTTACGCACCTTTTCTGCATAGTCTGCAAACTTCTCGGAAATAGGAAGGATACGAACCTGTTCAGGGCAAAGCCATGTAGGGAACTTACCTGCATAATGCTCGATTAACCAAGCCAAAGTTCTCTCATAGCATCCCATGGAAGTTCTGTGGATAATCCAAGGCAATGCCTTATTGCCCTGCTCATCAATGTAATACATGCCAAACTTGGTTGCAGATGAACAGTCAAGCTGAATGGTAACCATGGTATCTTCCTTGCCGTATACGTTCTTGGCCTGGATATCAATCTTAGGACCATAGAAAGCAGCTTCGCCGTCTTCTTCGGTAAAGGAAATACCATTCTTGTTCATAACATCACGAAGGTACTGCTGGGTAGAATTCCAATATTCTTCATCACCTTCGTATTTTGCCTTATTTTCCGGATCCCACTTGGAAAGTCTGTAGGATACATCTCCTTCCAAACCAAGTGTCTTCATTACATGATGCGCCAAATCCACACAACGGGTAAGCTCTTCTTCTGCCTGCTCGGGAGTAAGAATGATATGTGCTTCGGTAATGGTAAACTGACGAACTCTGGTAAGTCCGTGCATTTCACCGGAATCCTCGTTTCTGAAAAGAGTAGAGGTCTCTGACATTCTGTAAGGAAGGTCTCTGTAGGACTTCTGCTCATTCATATATACATAGTACTGGAACGGACAAGTCATAGGGCGAAGTGCCATAACTTCCTTGCCATCCTCTGCATCCTTATTCAGTACAAACATACCGTCCATGTAGTGATCCCAATGGCCGGAAATCTTGTAAAGATCGGACTTTGCCATCAACGGAGTACGAGTACGTACATAGCCCCACTCTCTATCCTCCAAATCCTCAATCCATCTCTGAAGTTTCATGATCATCTTGGTTCCCTTAGGGGTAAACAAAGGAAGTCCCTGTCCGATTACGTCTGCAGTAAGGAAAAGACCCATCTCACGACCAAGCTTGTTATGATCGCGCATCTTTGCATCCTCTAACTTCTGAAGATGCTTCTCCAAATCCTCTTTATTGGTAAATGCAGTCGCATAAATACGCTGTAATCTGGCCTTGTTGGAATCGCCTCTCCAATATGCCATAGAAGAAGAAATCAGCTTGTATGCCTTGATATTCTTGGTATTCATTAAGTGAGGGCCTGCGCAAAGGTCTACGAAGTCTCCCTGATCGTAGAAGGAAATTACCGCATCCTCAGGAAGATCCTGAATCAACTCTACCTTGAAAGGCTCCTTTCTGTCTTCCATGAATTTGATTGCTTCTGCTCTGGGAAGTTCAAATCTCTCCAGGCGCTTTCCTTCCTTGACAATCTTCTTCATTTCTTTTTCGATATTGTCAAGATCCTCTCTGGAGAAAGGAGCATGCTCAAAATCATAATAAAAACCGTCTTCGATTGCAGGTCCGATTGCAACCTTTGCATCAGGGAACAATCTCTGTACTGCCTCTGCCATAACATGGGAAGCGGTATGTCTTAACACCTTTAAACCGGCAGGATCATGAATGGTCACAATATTCAAGGTACAATCCTTATCCAATACGGTTCTTAAATCTACAATCTCTCCGTTCACTTCACCGGCTGCTGCCACACGGGCAAGGCCTTCGCTGATTTCCAGCGCGATGTCATATACGCTTTTTGCTTCTGCGTACTCTTTTACAGATCCATCTTTTAATGTAATCTTCATCTTTTTTGCCTCCTATAAAATATGATTATTGCAAGGGATTGATATTCTTGCGTTTGTTTCATGTACGCTCGG
>DCGY01000085.1:17235-62745 GCA_002314715.1 Lachnospiraceae bacterium UBA1766
TTCGCAGTCGCTTGTTTTCGTTTCCTCGCTACAAAAAAGTCCCTTGCAATTGTTAAATTGCAAGGGACGATATGCTCGCGGTTCCACCCTAATTGTGATTAAAAATCACCACTCATTTTGTCGGTAACGGCGACTTCCGGACCGGATTAAGGTCACTCAGAGGTGGTCTTCAAAAGTACTTCATAAAATCGCTTTCAGCTCCCGAGGGGCGATTCTCTCTGCTACTACATACCTTCTACTCTTCTCTTCAACGTTTTTGATGGATTAATTTGTGATAATTATCATAAACCTATTTCCGCAAATTGTAAAGATACAATTCTCGAAAAGAAAAACTTTCCTGTTTATTTGCCTACAACTGCTTTATACTGCCACTTGCCCTGGAAATATCTGCCCAGACACACTACGGAAGTGGTTACCCAGGTAGCACCGGTAGTCAACCAGATTCCCCAGAAGCCGATTACCGGAATGCTGGTGAAAATCGCCGCATATACGATTCGACAGGTTACTTCCGTCAAACCGTTTAACAAAGAAAATCCGGTATCTCCGCATCCGTTCAGCAAAGCTCTCGGTACATAAATCATACCCAGTCCAAAGTAGCAAAGACTTGTAATTCGAAGTGCCTGTCCGGCAATGCGGATTACCTCCGGTTCCTTTACAAAGATTCGTACAATCTGTCCGCCAAGCAAATATGCAACCGGCAATAAGGACAAACTGAAAATCAGTACCATCAATACCGACTGACGAAGTCCTTTCTTTACTCGGTCCACATTTCCGGCACCAATATTTTGTCCGGAATAGGTGGTCACCGCCATAGCCAAAGAAGAATAGGGCTGCTGTACAATCTGCTCGATGCGGCTGGTAATGGTATAACAAGCCATAATTGTCTCTCCGAAGGTGTTCACAACACCCTGCAGCACCATACAGGATACCGCTATCATGGAGTTTTGCAGTGCTACGGGAATACCCAGCGTAAAGGATTTCAAAATAATATCCTTATTTGGCTTTAATTCATCCTTGGTCAATCGGAAGTAGGGATTTTTCCAATATGCATAAATCAAGCTGGTAATTGCTGCTACCGCCTGCGCAATAATGGTAGCCAGTGCCACACCAAACACGCTCATATTACAGAAATATACAAAATAAACATCCAAGGTTACATTTACGATACTGGATAAAATCAGGAAATACAGCGGTGTTTTGGAATCTCCCAAAGCACGAAGAATTGCGGATACACCATTATAAACCGCAATTCCCAAAATACCCAGGCATGTGGTTCTCATATAGAGAATGGAATCATTGATAATCGTATCCGGGGTCTGCAGCAAACGCAAAAGCGCCGGTGTGGACATGTATCCGATTAAGGTTACAAATAAAGTGGCCGCCAGCAAAACATAAACAGCATTCGCAATGGTAAATCGTACATTTTTTTCATCCTTAGCTCCAAAATACTGGGCCACGATGATTCCGATACCAATAGCCAGACCGGAGCTTAGGGAAAAGAATAAAAAGTTCATGGATCCACAGGTACCCACTGCTGCCAGCGCATCCTTACCTACATAATTACCTACCACGATAGAATCTACCATGTTGTACAACTGTTGAAACAAATTACCGATTAACAGTGGAACCGCAAAGCCTAAAATATGCTTCGCAGGGCTACCCACAGTCATATCCGTTACATTTTTCTTGCTCATCATAAATACTCCTCAAATCAAACTTCTGTTCCATTGGAAATTATACATACTTTCAAATTGCAATACTACTTAACGCTTGCTTGCACTAATCATTTTTTGTCAATTATTGTGGTTATCTATTGACATATTGATAAAATTCTAGTAATTTTATATCAATTTAAGAATCATTTTTTCAGAGAAGGTGCAAAATATGAACAATGCAGGCAGTTTTGAAAACTTAAAATTCAATCGTTCCGTAAACACCATTTCCACAGTACCTACACACTTCCCTTTACATTGGCATAAGTATATCGAAATTACCGCTGTTGTTGCGGATTCTTCTGCCCAGGATTCACCTCGTATCCGTATCAACCAGGAAGTGTATACCTTGGAGAATGGAGACTTGGCATTTGTGTGGCCGGGAGAGGTTCACGAAATCGTAAATAACTCTTCCAAAAACATGATAGCCATCCAGTTTTCTCCCGCCATATTTAATGAATTGCAGGATTTTGCCCCTTACCTGAATTTGTTCCGCAGTTTTCATGTCATTCGCCATGATGAGCATCCGGCTTTGGCAGAATCCATGCAGGTATGCATGCAGCAAATGCTTAAAATACAGCAGTCCCAGGACACCTTCAAGGATACCGAGTGTCTGATCTCCCTATACGAAATGTTTATGGAATTCGGCGAGCATGTAAAGAATAATTTAACGACCCAAAGCAGCGAATCCAAATCGGCAAGCAATAAAACTTTGGCAAAAATGCGTCAGGCCTGTAGCTATATTGCGGCAAATTGTGAATATGAATTAACCCTGGAAAGCGTAGCTGAAAATATCGGCTTCAGTCCATGCTACTTCTCCAGGGTATTTAAGCAAACGGTCGGTTATCACTTTGTGGAATACCTGACCTTGCAACGTGTACGTCAGGCACAAACCTTACTGGCTGAGACCAATGCTTCCATCACAGATATTTCCTATCAGTCCGGATTTAAAAGTATCTCCACTTTCAACCGGGTCTTCCGTCAATATCGGGGCTGTTCTCCCAGTGAATACCGAAAATATTACCAAGGCTAAAAAGCCTTGGTATTTTTTTAGTTTTCTTCATTCATCTTTGCAAGTTTTGCAGCCTGATCTGCGGCAATACAAGCATCAATAATTTCCTGAATATCTCCATTCATTACTCTGTCCAGCTTATACAAGGTCAAACCGATGCGGTGATCGGTAACACGTCCCTGGGGGAAGTTATAGGTACGAATCTTTTCGGAACGATCTCCGGTACCAATCTGACTCTTACGTAGCTCTGCTTCCGCATCATGACGCTGCTGCTGTTCAATATCGTATAATTTCGCTTTCAATAAAGCAAAGGCCTTTGCCTTATTCTGTAACTGAGATTTCTCAGTCTGGCTATAAACCACGATACCGGTAGGATAATGTGTTAAACGTACTGCAGAGTCAGTGGTATTGACGCACTGTCCACCGTTACCGGAAGCACGCATTACATCGATACGGATATCCTTTTCCTCGATTACAATATCGATATCCTCGTCAACTTCAGGCATTACCGCTACAGAAATGGTAGAAGTATGAATACGTCCGCCACTTTCCGTCTCGGGAACTCGCTGCACACGATGCACACCACTTTCATATTTCATAACAGAGTAAGCACCCTGTCCGTTAATCATAAACTGGACTTCCTTCATACCGCCGATACCGATTTCGTCCACATTCATGGTCTCAACCTTCCAACGTCTTCCTTCTGCGAAATGTACGTACATACGGTAAATTTCAGCCGCAAACAAGGCTGCCTCATCTCCGCCTGCACCGGCACGGATTTCCACGATAACGTTCTTCTCATCATTGGGATCCTTGGGAAGCAATAAAATCTTCAGTTCCGTCTCCAGCTCCTCAACACGCTTCTTGCTTTCGTTTAAGGTCTCCTTAATCATATCGCGCATATCTTCATCGTTTTCCTCTTCCAGCATAGCCAGAGAATCCTCGATATCCGTCTTGCATTTCTTATATTCCTTGTATGCATTTACCAGGGGAGTCAAATCGCTCTGCTCCTTCATCAGTTTGCGGAAACGGTCCTGATTATTGATAACAGAGGGCTCATTCAGTTCATTCATGATATCCTCAAAACGCAACAATAAATCTTCTAACTTGTCAAACATGAAATTCTTTTCCTTTCTCTATCAATCACACCAATTACGCCCGTCTCTAAAACAGCATACCGCAAACCACACGGTCTAAACCGGCATAATCCTTTACCACTCTTACCTCTTTAAAACCGGCCTCTTCCATCATTCGGCTCACTGCCTCACCCTGATCATAACCGATTTCAAAATATATGCTTCCACCGCCGAACAAATGGGCTTTGCAGTCCTCCAAAATCCGTCGGTAGAAGTACAACCCGTTTTCAGCGGCCTCTAATGCCATTCTGGGTTCATGATCCCGAACCTCCGGCATCAGGGTTGGAATGACCTCCTTCGCAATATAAGGAGGGTTGGAAAGAATGACATCAAACTTTCCCTCTATCTTTTCAAAGAGATTGCTCTCAATAAAAGTCACTTTTTTGTCCGGAATCAGTTCCCGGGCATTTGTTTTTGCTACCTCCAGTGCCTCCGGGGATAAATCCGCCCCTACTCCTTCACAGTCATTGGAATAGTGTAGCAAACTAATCAGGATACAACCACTACCCGTGCACATATCCAAAATGCGCATTCCGTCATGCAATTCCCGCATGGCCTCTTCCACCAGAATTTCCGTATCCTGTCTTGGAACCAGTACCTTTTCGTTTACATGAAAATCCAACCCCATAAAGTTCTGAACACCGGTCAAATGCTGCAGCGGAACATGTTCACTTCGTTTCAGGAGAAGCTCTGTATACGCTTTTTCTTCCGCTTCGGAAACCTCCCGGTCTCCATGCACCAGCAAATCGTTTCGGTCGGTATGGCACACAAACTCCAACAAATAACGGGCATCCAGTGCATACTCCGAAATATCGGCCTGTTGCAGCTTTTCCTGTCCTATTTTATATAGCTCCTGATATTTCATCACCGCACTCTTTCGTTAATCCTTCTTTGATGGTTCAATCACTGTCACGGTTTCTGTCGGTTTCACAGGTTCTGCGAATACGGACTCCTCTTCAAAAGACGTATCCTCATCATCCTCAAACACATATCCGTAGCGTTCGGTCAAAAATGCCTTCCAATCAAACACAGCCTCAACAGAAGCAATCGCCACCTCAATCATTTCCTTATCCGGTTCCTTGGTGGTTAATCTCTGTACCAGCATACCGGGTGCAGATAAAATACGAACCAGAATATTATTGCTTCTTCCTGCCAGACGGATTAATTCATAAGAAATACCCGCAACCACGGGCATCAGCAAAATACGAAGGCCCACACGTTCCCACACATTATCCACACGAATAAAGAAAAATAAAATAATACTGACAATCATAACGAAGAAGATAAAACTGGTACCACATCTTTTATGCAGTCTGGAGCTGCGAAGCACGTTATTTACCGTTAACGGCCGTCCTCTTTCGATACAGTTGATACACTTATGCTCCGCTCCGTGATACTGATATAATCTTCGAATATCCTTCATCAGCGAAATAGATATTGCATATAACAGGAAGATGACAATACGTACCACACCTTCAATAATCAAGAGAAGGGAATGGTTCTGCAGTTTTTCTTCGAATATGGAAGAAATCTTGTACGGCAGGAGAATAAACAAACCAATTGCAAGTCCGACAGATACCAACATAACGATAAAGGACAGAATCTTCTCTCCGTTTCCGCCGGTCAACTTATCAAAGACCTTGTCAATCTTAGACTCCTCTTCCTCTTCTTCATAAAAAGAAGCGGAATAATCCAGCACCTTACTGCCCAGTACCAGTGAATCCACAAAATTGAAAACACCGCGAACAAAAGGGATTTTCTGAATCCACTTACTCTTTACAATACCGGTATAGGTATGTACATCCACAGCAATTTCACCATTGGGTTTTCGAACCGCTACTGCATATTTCTCGCTATTTTTCATCATTACGCCTTCCAGAACAGCTTGACCGCCGATTCCGGAATAGCATCCACTTTTCTTTTCTGCCATAGTCAATCTCCATAAAGCACAAAAAAGGTTGAGATACGAAATACCTCAACCCTTTTAACCACTTTCTTATTTAACGCCATATTTTCTGTTGAACTTATCAATACGTCCATCAGTTCTAGCGGTCTTCTGCTGACCGGTGTAGAATGAATGGCATTTGGAGCAAACCTCCACGTGAATTTCAGGCTTAGTTGAGCCGGTTACAAATGTGTTGCCACAGTTACAGGTTACAGTTGCCTGATAGTACTCGGGATGGATTCCTTCTTTCATCTCTTTCACCTCTCTATTTGAATATACGTTGCTTTTTATGTTCTCATCCGCACTGCCTATGGAACCACAAACAGCTTAATCATTGTAGCACAGGAAAAAAAGTCTTGCAAGTGCTATTTTAAAAAATTTTAAACTTTTTATTTTTTACCTAAATGATATGATTTTTCTTTACCATAGCCACAAATTCAGCATTATTCTTGGTTTTTGCGAACAAATCCAAAATGCGATCGGTGGCTTCATCCGGCTTTAGTCCGTTTAGGGATTTGCGCATGATATTGATTGCTTCCAGTTCATCTGCATCCAACAGCAAGTCTTCTCTTCTGGTGCCGGATTTGGAAAGCTCGATTGCCGGGAAGATTCGTTTCTCGGATAACTTGCGGTCCAATACCATTTCCATGTTACCGGTTCCCTTAAATTCTTCGTAAACCACATCGTCCATCTTACTGCCGGTATCCACCAAGGCTGTGGCCAGAATCGTAAGGCTGCCGCCCTCACGCATATTTCTCGCAGCACCGAAGAATCGTTTGGGCATATGAAGTGCGGCCGGATCCAAACCACCGGAAAGGGTTCTGCCGCTGGCCGGTACCACCTGGTTATAGGCTCTGGTGAGTCGGGTGATACTATCCAGTAATATAACCACATCATTTTTATGTTCCACCAGACGTTTTGCTCTCTCAATTACCATTTCCGATACTCTCTTATGATGCTCCGGCGTCTCATCGAAGGTGGAATAAATAACTTCCACGTTCTTTCCTATAATAGCTTCTTTAATATCGGTTACTTCCTCGGGTCGCTCGTCAATCAAAAGAATAAGCATATGAAGGTTTGGATTTCCCGCAAGCATAGACTTGGCTACTTCCTTTAGGAGCGTAGTTTTACCTGCCTTTGGCGGAGATACAATCATTCCTCGCTGGCCCTTACCTACCGGACTCACCAAATCGGTTACACGCATGGCCACACTGCAACCGGGTGTCTCCAGGCGAATGCGCTCATTAGGGAAAATGGGAGTCATATCCTCAAAGTTTAATCGCTTCACGGTATCCTCCAGGGAATAACCGTTCACGGAACGAATAAACAGCAATGCGCTGAATTTTTCCTGCTGTGTCTTTATGCGCTTATTTCCCAACAGAATGTCCCCGGTCTTCAGACCGAATCGACGAATCTGGCTGGGCGCCACATAAACGTCATTTTCACCCGGAAGGAAGTTTTCACAACGAATAAACCCGTATCCGTCCGGCATTACCTCTAAGATACCGCCGGCTTCCACTCCGCTGTCCAATTCCTTGGGGAAAGCATTTTCCTCAGAAAACTTTTCTTCTGCTTCCTGTTTCTTTTCTTTTTCATCCTCCGCCAACATGGCATCTACCAGTTCCGTCTTATTCATAGACGAAATACCTTTAATCTTTCGAATTTTCGCAAGCTCCTTCAATTCTGTCAGAGCTAAAGATTCATATTTTTCTCTCATAAAATTTGCCTCTTGGAAAATTTGTGCATTGTTAATTCCAGACCATTCAGAATGCCATGACAAGACGGGCATCACGGAAATATCGAGTAATAAGACTTTCACATAGAGTGATTATAATCTATTTCCGTGGAAATGATAAGTCCTAAAATAAAAAAAACTTGATAAACATATGAAGATAATATATCATTATTTTCGTATGTGAGGCTATCTTTTATACAAATATATAGAAATAAGAAAAGAGGAAATACTATATGACGACCAATGAAAAAGCATTGATGATGCATGAAGAATGGAACGGAAAGCTCGAAACCACTTCCAAAGCAACCGTAAAATCCAGAGAGGATTTGGCAATTGCTTATACTCCCGGTGTTGCAGAACCTTGTAAAGTGATTGCACAGGACAAGGAAGCAGCTTACAAGTATACCATGAAGGCAAACACGGTTGCTGTCGTTTCCGATGGCAGTGCTGTTCTTGGTCTTGGAAATATCGGTCCCTATGCTGCTATGCCCGTTATGGAGGGTAAGGCTGTATTGTTTAAGGAATTCGGCGGAGTAAACGCTGTTCCCATTTGTCTGGACACCCAGGATACCGAAGAAATTATTAAGGCAGTTACATACCTTGCTCCCGGATTCGGTGGAATTAACCTGGAGGACATCAGTGCTCCCCGTTGTTTTGAAATTGAAGAGCGCTTAAAAGCTACTTTGGATATTCCTGTATTCCATGATGATCAGCATGGTACTGCAATTGTGGTTTTGGCAGGTATCATCAATGCATTAAAGGTTGTTCAGAAGAAAAAAGAGGATTGCCGCGTGGTTGTAAACGGCGCAGGTAGTGCCGGTGTTGCCATTACCAAGCTTCTTCTTACCTATGGTTTCCCCAATATCACCATGTGTGATAAGGTAGGTATCGTATCCAAGAATACCGAGGGTCTGAACTGGATGCAGCAGAAAATGGCTGAAGTTACAAATCTGGAAGGAAAAACCGGTACTCTGGCAGATGCATTAAAGGGCGCAGACATTTTTGTCGGTGTTTCCGCTCCCAATATCGTCACACCCGAGATGGTTGCTTCCATGAATAAGGACTCTATTCTCTTCGCAATGGCAAATCCCGTTCCCGAAATCATGCCCGATGTAGCAAAGGCTGCAGGTGCAAGAGTCGTTGGTACCGGCCGTAGCGATTTCCCGAACCAGGTAAACAATGTAGTCGCATTCCCCGGCATCTTCAAGGGTGCACTGGAAGGTCGTGCAACTCAGATTACCGAAGAAATGAAGCTTGCTGCTGCGAACGCAATTGCAGGCCTTGTTCCCGAGGATGAATTAAACGAAGACAACATTATGCCGGAAGCTTTCAATCCCCAGGTTGCAGAGCTGGTTGCCAACGCTGTGAAAAGCCACATCGTAAAATAATGAAACAAACGCTTTGGTTTGATAAGCCCTACTACTCTTTGGATGCTTATCTGAAATCTACAATCGGATATAAATGCTACAAAATAGCCCTGAATGCCCATATGACCTGTCCCAATCGGGATGGGTCATTAGACACTCGGGGCTGTATCTTCTGTAGCAAAGGCGGTTCCGGGGATTTTGCCGTATCCTTTTCCCGGGGAAACGACATCAAAGCTCAGCTTGACCGGGGTGTTGCCCTCTTTTCCGAGAAAAAAGTAGGGGAGCATTTTATTGCTTATTTTCAGGCATACACCAACACCTATGCTCCTCTGCCCTATCTGGAACAGATTTACCGGGCGGCTTTGAATACCCCGAATGTGGTGGGCATTTCCATTGCTACCAGACCGGATTGTCTTCCAGGAGAGGTATTGCAGCTTCTGTCTTCCCTAAAACGGGAATATCCGGAGAAATTTATCTGGGTGGAATTGGGACTGCAAACCATCCACGAAAAAACCGCAGCCTATATTCGCAGAGGCTATCCCCTCTCCGTCTATGAAAAGGCCTGTAAGGAGCTTTCCGCCATTGGTATCCCCTATATTACCCACATTATTTTGGGTCTGCCCGGAGAAACCGGGGAAATGCTTTTTGAAACCATTTCTTTTTTAAATCGTCAAAAGCCTTTTGGCGTAAAATTGCAATTATTGCATGTTCTTAGGGGCACCGATCTTGCCGCCGATTTTGAGAACCATTCCTTTTGTGCTTTGTCCCAGGAAGAATATCTGGAGCTTTTGATTCAATGTTTGGAAAAGCTCTCTCCCGAAATCGTCATTCATCGATTGACCGGTGACGGACCCAAAGAGGATTTGATTGCTCCCACCTGGAGCTTAAACAAACGAAATGTATTGAACACTTTGCACGCCACCATGCGCCGTCTGGATTCCTTCCAGGGCAAGCAATATCCCGGCTAGTGCATTCTTTTTAGGAGAACCCCATGATTCAAGATCCCTTAACCCTTTACAAACTGATTATTCTGTACATGCTAAACCGCGTATCTTTCTCTTTAACCGTGGCTCAAATCAGTGACTTCTTATTGGAGAGAGAATATACCGGATACATGAGTCTGAATCAGGCCATCAGCGAGCTGATGGATGCCTCCATGATTAAGTCCCATACCGTTCGAAACCGGACCTACCTGGACATTACCAAAGAAGGAAAGGATACCCTGAACTTCTTCGGCAACCGAATCAGCGATGCCATTAAGGAAGAGATTGATACCTTCTTTCGGGAAAAAGAATATAATCTTCGAAATGAAGCGGCCGTTATGGCGGATTACTATAAATCCACTACAGGCGAGTACGAAGCTCGATTGATTGCAAAAGAAAAGGACATCCCCCTGGTAGAATTAACCTTATCGGTTCCCACCAAGGAGCTGGCCTCTGAAATCTGCGATAATTGGCAAAAGAAAAATCAGGAAATCTATCAATACCTTATTCAGGAGTTGTTTTAGCTTCGCTCTTAAGGCGCTTCATATGGTCTCTGATTTTTACTTCATACCCGTTTCCGCTGGGTGTATAAAATTCCTTGCCGTTTAACTCATAGGGCAAGTATTGCTGTTCCACATAATGATTTGGATATAAATGTGCGTACTTATAACCGGTGCCGTGTCCCAGTTTCTCCGCTCCTTTATAGTGAGCGTCCTGCAAATGTGCGGGAATGGGAAGGCTACCGGATTTTTTTACCTCTTCCATGGCGTCAAATATCGCATTGCAACCGGAATTACTCTTGGGGGCACAGGCAACATAAATGGCCGCCTGGGACAAAATGATCTGAGCCTCCGGCATACCGATTCGCTCCACTGCCATAGAGGCATTTGTAGCTACCACCAATGCCTGAGGATCTGCATTTCCCACATCCTCCGCAGCACAAATCATAATTCGTCTGGCGATAAATGCCACATTTTCTCCCGCATACAACATTCTGGCCAGATAGTAAACCGCCGCATCCGGATCGGAGCCCCGCATGCTTTTGATAAATGCCGAGATGGTATCATAGTGATTGTCTCTGTCTTTATCATAGCGCACTGCTCTCTTCTGGATACACTCCTGAGCCACCGCCAAAGTGATATGAATCTTTCCGTCTTCTGAACGATTGGTAGACATAATACCAAGCTCAATGGCATTCAAGGCATGTCTGGCATCACCGCCGGAAATATCTGCCAAAAATTCCAAGGCATCCTGATCAATCACCGCATCATATGCTCCCATGCCGCGGTCTTTGTCATATACCGCCTTCTTCAGTAACTCTACAATGCTTTCCTTTTCAATTGGTTTTAATTCAAAAATAATGGAACGGGACAGCAATGCCCCATTTACTTCAAAATAAGGATTTTCCGTGGTAGCACCAATTAAGATAATGGTACCATCCTCCACAAAAGGCAACAGATAGTCCTGCTGGCTTTTATTAAATCGGTGAATCTCATCGATGAAAAGAATGGTTCTCTTTCCATACATACCACCCAAATCCTTGGCCTTGGCAATCACTTCTTCCATGTCCTTCTTGCCGGCCACAGTGGCATTAATCTGGGTAAATTCCGCACTGGTGGTTCCTGCGATAACCTTTGCCAAGGTCGTCTTGCCGGTTCCGGGAGGACCATAAAATATAATAGAGCTAAGCTTATCCGCCATAATTGCACGATATAACAGCTTATCCTTCCCGATAATATGCTCCTGGCCCACTACTTCATCCAGGGAACGGGGACGCATCCTGGCTGCCAACGGGGATTCTTTTTCCTGATTGGCACTTCTCATATACTCAAATAAGTCCATGTCTGTTTGCAACCCTCTACTTTTTCACCGCTGCATAAACTGCATCCGCAATGGCCTTTGCCAACTGTTTCTGATAGTCTTCGCTTGCCAACTTTGCCAATTCATCCGGATTGGTCATAAAGCCCATCTCAAACAATACCGCAGGATAATAAGCTTCACGAAGCACCTTATAATCTGCCACTCTGGTACCGCGAATTTTGGTATCCAATCCACTGTTTTTCAAAGAAGTAATCATGGTTTCCGCCATTATTCCGCTTCGTTTTTTATCATTTTCATGATAGTAGCATTCCAGTCCCTTTACCTTTTGATCCTTTTCATAGGTATTGCAATGCACACTGACAAACAAATTGGCCTGTTCCGTATTTGCCACAGCCGGACGGTCACTCAATTCAATAAATCTATCGGTATCACGGGTCATAATGACCTGCACATCGGATTTTTCTTCCAAATAAGATTTTAAATACAGGGCTACCGCAAGGTCGATGTCCTTCTCGTTTACGGTATATCCCAAAAGGTCGTTATTGGCACCTACATCCTTTCCGCCATGACCTGCATCCACCACAATCAGATAATATGATCTCTCCGGCAAGGGCGGAATCACAACCTGCTCAGAAGAAGGTTCCTGACTCTGCACCTCTGAAGAAACCTCCAAGGATACTGTAACACTACTCTCCTCCACAGAGCTTCCTGCGGTTTGCGTTGTTTCTAAGGATTCCTCTGAACTCTCCGAAGAAGCTTGGGATTCTTCCGGTCTGCTTAATTCCGATTCCTGAATCACATAGGGCTTTGCTTCCACATTTCCCACCGGCTTTGCATTATCTGATTTTAATGTATGAAGCAATAAAACAATACCACCGATCACAATCATTAGCACAAAAATCAACAAAACAATCAGACCGATTCTTTGTGCCTTTGCCGCCTTTGGGTGATTTTCTTCATACCATTCTCTTCTGTTTTTCATATTAATCCCCGCATCTCGCAATCTGATTATAATTAGCCTTCCACTCTATAAGCGAAAATGCTGCAGTTTGCGTATTCCGATATCCGTCTCGCCTCTTTTTCGCGCGAAATCACGTCAGATATTATATCACATTTTTCAGACTTTGTGTATTCCTTTTCAAAAAGAAAAAGGGCAAAGAGCCATCCTCTCCGGATAGATTTGTGCAAACCGCTCCCTGGTGGCAAGATTGATTACCTCTGCCTTTTGAAGGAAGGAAAAACTTTTCCCAAAAGCTTCCTCCGGGTTTTCACATACCAGCAATCGTTTTCCCAATATCGTTGCTCCCAAAAGGGCCGTATTTCCTCCGGCCAATGCTTTCTTCTCGCTACCCTTGGGAAATAAGCCGATTTGGCCAGCAGCCTTGGGATCCAAATAATAACCAAAGCCTCCCGCCAAAATAATTCTGTCCACTTCTTCCATCGTGACCCCATATTCCTGCAACAGCACTTCCACACCTGCAGCAATCGCTGCCTTGGCATATTGCACTGCACGAATCGAAGCATTGGTGATTGGGACGTTTCCTACCCGAATCCCCTTCTCAAAATAAGGATCCTGCAAAAGACCGGTTTCGTCCAACAATCCCTCTTCCCGAAGAAGCGCAATGTTTTTCAACATATCCGAGCCCCAAATCCCTTTGTTAACACCGCCCTCAAAGGCTGGCCCTGCTGCCGTAGCGGTACAAAGGATTTTCTCCCGGTTTCCCAAGGCAATTTCTCCGTTGGTTCCCAGGTCTACCAGTAATGTCAGACCCTCTCTTTGATCCATTTCACAGGCAAGCATTCCTGCAGTGATATCTCCGCCCACAAAGGCAGACAATCCGGGGAACACAAAACAATCAATGGTATCCTCCAATAGTTTTGTACAAAAAGGTGCCAAATGCTCTGCAAAAAAAGGTGCTTTTCCAAGACTTTCCGGATTCCGGCCCATAAACAAATAGGTCATGGTGGTATTTGCTGCCAACACCAGAATCAGCTCTTCCTCATCTGCCATGGTTTTTCGAAATTTCCGAAGCCCTTCCTCCAACACCGCATGAACACTTTGTTTCATTTGCGTTCTCACATCCTCATCTCGGGATGCTTTCTCTATTCTCGAAATCACATCTGCCCCGTATTCCGTTTGGGGATTAATGGACACATGACCCAAAACCTCCTGACCGGTTTTGGAATACAAACGCATGGCAATGGTGGTGGTTCCGATATCCGCCACAGCAAGACGAAAAGGACCCTCTGCAAAGGGATTCGATTCCCCTTGCAAACAGTCCTTTGTCAAAATATGCATTTCTTTTTGTATTGCCCCGGTTATTCCCGGGCACAAACCACAGCCGGTACAAATCTTACAGCGCAATCCTTTTTTCTGTTGCATGCCGGTCCTCACATTTCCTGCATCCTATTCTGTCACAGCCAAAAGAAACTCTAAACGAATTTATTTTGTGCTTCATCATAATGATAATCAATGGAGGCAAGTTTTTCAACCAATTCTCCTTTGGAAATGTCCAAATCTTCGCACATAGCATCCAGATTGGAATAATAATCGCGCAATTTTAAATTTACAAAGCTTAACAACATTACCGGATCCGACGGAATCATATTTTACCTCTCCTTTAAAACAGCCGCCAAATGATCCCCCTCTACAGTCATGAGAATGGTATCCTTGGGGCCTACTTCACCGGACAAAATCATCTTTGCAGCCAGTGTTTCCACATTCTTTTGCAGGAAACGCTTTAAGGGTCTTGCCCCATATACGGGATCATAGCTTTCACGAACCACATATTCTCTGGCTTCATCGCTCAGTTCTATGGTAAGCTCCTTATCCGCAAGACGACGATTTACATCCTTTAACAATAAATCAATAATGCCCGAAATATTGTCTTTGGTCAATGGTTTAAACAAAATTGTTTCATCCAGTCGATTTAAAAACTCCGGTCTGAAATGAGCTCGAAGCTCCTGCATCACTTCATTGACCGCCTCTTTGGAAATTTCTCCCTCCGGAGTAATTCCCTCCAGAAGGTTTGCCGCGCCAATATTGGAGGTCATAATCAGAATGGTATTTTTGAAATCCACGGTTCTGCCCTGGGAGTCGGTAATACGTCCATCGTCCAACACCTGTAAAAGAATATTGAAAACATCCGGATGGGCCTTCTCAATTTCGTCGAATAAAACCACGGAATACGGCTTTCTTCGAACTGCTTCTGTCAGCTGGCCTCCCTCTTCGTAACCAACATATCCGGGAGGTGCTCCCACCAGACGGGATACCGAATGTTTCTCCATATATTCACTCATATCGATACGAATCATGGTTTTCTCGTCATCAAACAGCACCTCTGCCAGACTTTTGGCCAATTCCGTCTTACCTACACCGGTAGGTCCCAAAAACAGGAAAGAGCCAATGGGTTTGGTAGGATCCTTAATTCCTGCCTTGGAACGAATAATTGCTTCACTGACCTTGGTAACACCTTCCTCCTGGCCAATGACTCTTTTGTGCAATTCCTCATCCAAATGAAGGGTTTTATTTCGCTCGCTTTCCGTAAGTTTGGATACCGGGATTCCGGTCCAACGGGAAACAATTCTGGCGATTTCCTCCTCTGTCACCTTTTCACGTACCAAAGAAAGCTTGGTTTTGTCGATTTTCTCTTCCTCATCCTGCAGCTGTTTCTTTAATGCAGGCAACTTGCCGTAGCTAAGTTCCGCTGCCTTTTCCAAGTTTCCTTCTCTTTGTGCAATTTGAATATCTTTGTTCATTTGATCGATTTGCTCACGTAATTTGGACAAACGCTCTACGGAAGCCTTTTCGTTGTCCCAGGCTGCCTTTTTGCCGGCAAACTCTTCCTTTAACTGCGCCAACTCTTTTTGGAGATTGGCCAGTCTTTCCTGACTTAATCGGTCCTCTTCCTTCTTTAAGGCTGCTTCTTCGATTTGCAACAGAAGAATTTTTCGATTGCACTCATCCAATTCGGAAGGCATACTGTCAAGCTCCGTTTTAATCAGCGCACAAGCCTCATCCACCAAATCAATTGCCTTATCCGGAAGGAAACGGTCGGAAATATAACGATTGGATAAAACCGCCGCACTTACCAGCGCATTATCCACGATTTTCACTCCATGGTAAACCTCATAGCGCTCCTTTAAACCACGAAGAATGGAAATGGTATCTTCTACGGTAGGTTCCTCCACCAATACCGGTTGGAAACGTCTCTCCAAAGCCGGATCCTTCTCAATGTACTGACGGTATTCGTCCAATGTAGTGGCACCGATACAATGCAGTTCCCCACGCGCTAACATTGGCTTCAGCATATTTCCCGCATCCAAAGCGCCATCGGTTTTTCCCGCACCTACAATGGTATGCAATTCATCAATAAAAAGGATAATTTGGCCATCGGAAGCCTTTACATCCTCCAAAACCGCCTTTAAACGTTCCTCAAACTCGCCTCTGTATTTTGCTCCTGCTACCAAAGCACCCATATCCAATGCAAAAATACGCTTATCCTTTAAACCAAGGGGCACATCTCCTGCCACAATTCGTTGCGCAAGTCCCTCTACCACCGCAGTCTTACCTACACCGGGTTCTCCAATCAGAACCGGGTTATTCTTGGTCTTACGGGACAGAATTCGAATGATATTTCGGATTTCATTATCACGTCCGATGACCGGATCCATTTTCTGACTCTTGGTTTTCTCTACCAAATCCACACCGTACTTTTCCAGTGTATCATAGGTGGCTTCCGGATTGTCACTGGTTACTCTTTGATTTCCTCTAACAGTGGAAAGTGCCTTCAAAAAACGTTCCACGGTAATCCCATACTCTTTAAAAATTTCCCCAATTTCTTTGTTGGGATTTTTTAACATGGTCAGGAATAAATGCTCCACGGATACATATTCGTCCCCCAACCGCTTTGCTTCATCCTCTGCGGTCACCAATACCTTATTTAAGTACTGTCCCACATAAGGATTTCCGCCCTGAACCTTCACTCTCTTGGAAAGTGCCTGCTCCACACGATTCAAAAAATGAGTTTTTTGAATCTCCATTTTCTCGATTAATTTCAAAATCAGGCTGTCGTCAATGGTTAACAGGCTGTACAGAAGATGTTCCTGTTCAATTTCCTGATTGCCGTACTCCATTGCCAGCTTTTCACATTTGTCTACTGCTTCCAACGACTTTTGTGTAAACTTCTGAATATTCATATTTTCATCCTCCCTCAATGATTTTGAAAGGCATTTCTTTTTGTCTGTTCTATAATAACTATAACACCATTTGTCATAAAATCAAGAAAGAAATTCTTAAATAAAAATAAACTGAATTCCTGCGAATCCAGTTTATCTTTTGTTTTTCTCCTATTATGTCCTGACTGCAGTAAATATCTTAGTTCACGTTCTCTACCGATACTACCTCATAACCGGCCTTGGTTACCGCCTCAGTCAGTGCTTCATCGGCAATCTCACTGTTTAAGGTTATCAATGCACTCTTTTCCTCCAGGCTCATGGTCACATTTCCTGCTCCGGCCAGTTCTTCCAAAGCCTTTTGTACTCTTCCGGTACAGTGACTACACATCATTCCCTCAATTATCATTTTCTTTGTCATCTTTTTTTCCTCCTGCATTTGTTTTTGTTCTGTGAAAATCTCTTCTACCTGTGTTTCCCCACATTTGACATCCGCTGCCCCATTCTGACATTCGTTTTGTTCCTTGCCAAAGGGACCCGAAAAAACTCTTAAACGCAAAGCATTGGTCACCACAAATACACTGCTGAAGCTCATTGCCGCTGCTCCGAACATAGGGGATAACCGAAGCCCGAAGGGCAAATAAAATAACCCTGCCGCCAACGGAATCCCTATGCAATTATAGAAAAATGCCCAAAACAGATTTTGCTTGATATTCCGAAGGACCGCTCTTCCCAGTGCAATCGCCGTTACTACATCCTTCAAATCACTTCGCATCAGGATTACGTCCGCGCTCTCCATGGCGATATCCGTGCCGGCACCAATAGCCATTCCCACGTGAGCGGTTGTAAGTGCCGGTGCATCATTGATTCCGTCCCCAACCATACACACCTTACGTCCCTGCTCCTGCAGCAATCGTATTTTCTGCTCCTTTTCACCCGGAAGCACCTGAGCAATGACCCGGTTAATATCCACCTGTTCCCGAACCGCCTCTGCCGTAAGCGCATTGTCACCGGTCAGCATGATTACCTCTATTCCCATCTCCCGAAGCTTGGCTACCGCCTGCTTCGAGGTTTTCTTCACCTGATCCGCCACCAAAATGACACCGATTACCGATTTATTTCCCTGCAAATCCTCCAATCCCACATAAAGGGGAGTAAGACCACGATTGGCAGCTTCTTCCCCTGCCAATTGTATTTCCTTTGAAAAGGCTAACCGGTTCTCCTGCATAAGCAAAAGATTTCCCACAAAAATCCGTGTCCCCTGTGGAAGCACACAAGGTTCTCCACTCACTCGAATACCATTTTCATCACTTGGTCCGTCTGTCACCAAACCGTCATTTCTACAAATGTATTCCCGACACAACGTACCCTGTACGCCCCGTCCGAAGACCGATTGAAAAGCTTCCATTGGAATTTCGCTTACTCCTACCCGGTCACCTTCTCTGCAAATGGCTTCGGCCATGGGATGCTCACTTTTTTTCTCCAAGCCGTATACCAGTGTTAGTAAATCTGTGGTGGAAATTCCCCCTCGAAAGAGTTCGATTTCCATCACATGAAGTTTTCCTTCCGTAATCGTACCGGTCTTGTCCAACACTACCGTATCAATATCCCGAAGCGCCTGCAGGCTTTCCCCGGACTTAACCAGAATCCCTCGATTGGCTCCCACACCGGTTCCTACCATAATTGCTACCGGTGTAGCCAACCCAAGGGCACAAGGGCAGGAAATCACCAATACCGCGATGGCACAGGAAATGGCGAACTCCGCATCCGCACCCAAAAGCAGCCAAATTACCAGTGTAAGTAACGATATTCCCATAACCACCGGTACAAAAATACCGGCCACACGGTCTGCCAGTTTTGCTATAGGTGCCTTGCTTCCTCCGGCCTCCTCCACCAGATGTATGATTTGGGCCAGCGTGGTATCTTCCCCCACCTTTTCCGCACGGCAACGAATAAATCCGGTCAGATTTATGGTTGCACCAATCACCCGGTCTCCCACCTGCTTTTCTGCCGGAATACTTTCCCCGGTAATTGCCGATTCGTCGATGCCGGTATAACCTTCCAGAATTTGCGCATCCACAGGAATTCTTCCTCCCGGCTTCACCACAAAAATATCTCCCACACAGATACTTTCTGTGGGCACTTCCTTTTCTTTTCCCTGTTCATCCAAAACAATGGCCGTTGTCGGAGACAAATTCATTAATTTTCGGAGTGCTTCTCCGGTTTTTCCCTTGGATTTACCTTCCAAATACTTCCCTACCGTTACCAGCGTCAAAATCATTCCGGCAGATTCAAAATACAAGTCATGGTGATATCGGTGTACCAGTTCCTCAAGACCATGGTTCATGCCATACGCCATTCGATACATGGCGAAAATACCATAAACTACGGATGCGGTTGCACCAAGAGCCACCAGACTGTCCATATTGGGACTTTTATGAAGGAGTGTCTTAAATCCCACCCGAAAATATTTCTGATTCAAAAATAATATGGGAAGCAAAAGCAACAATTGCGTCAACGCAAAACTGATTCCGTTCTCCGGACCGGGAAGGGAAACCGAAAGCATCTGTCCCACCATAGGCCCCATGGCAACATACATTAACGGAATCAAAAAGAGAATAGAGAGAAACAATCGTTTCCGCAAAACCTCCGCTTCCCTGTTTTCCTCCTTGGATGTCGACTTGGACCTATCCTCCTCATCTTTTTCCAAAAATGCTCCGTAGCCTGCTTTCACCACAGCAGCTATGATTGCATCTGTATTTATTTTTTCCTCCCGAAAGGAAACTTCCATCTTCTCTGTGAGAAGATTTACACTTACCACTTCTACTCCCTCCAGCGCCCTTACCGCCTTTTCCACATGGGAAGAACAGGCCGAGCAGGTCATTCCGGTAACACGAAATCGTTCTTTCATCTCAAAATCACATCCATTTCCTTTTGTTGTTTCCATTTGCTGTCTATTTTAGTTTCTTCATCAGCTCCAGGGTTTCCTCCATGATTTCAGTATTCCCTTTTTGAATTTCTTCAATCACACAGGAATCCATATGCTCCTTTAATATCAGATAGCCAAAAGACTGAAGAGCGCTTTCCACGGCTGCCACTTGCGTCAAAATATCACCGCAATATCGATTTTCCTCCAGCATTCTCCCAATACCGTTTAACTGTCCCACCATCCGATTCAGGCGGTTTGATAACTGCTTTACTTCTTCAGTGGACCTGGGGGTGTTCTTTTTATGGCAACAGCATTCCGGCTGTTCCGGTTTATTTGTTTCTGTCATATTCATCCTCACATTTCGCAATCCGGTTATATTTCGTATTCAACTCTATGAGCGAAAACGCTACTGATTGCGACACTCTCTTTCCTGTATACCCCATAGGGGTATATTCCGTTGTTCTTACATTATACCCCCACGGGGTATTTGTTTGTCAAGAGAAATTCTCTGTACAGGCTGATTTTTATGCCATAGGAACAGCCCTCACAAAAAATAAATTGACATGAACCCTACAAAATGCTAAACTTGTTTCGTATTCTAAATGAAAGTCATTGAACTCACATATTTTTGTAAGTTATTATCGCTTTTATGATGATTTACACAAATATGTGATTTTTTTGTCCTACGTTTTAGAATCACCATACTAAAACGGGTTTGTCCCCATATTTTTAAGGAGGTACCATTATGAACAACGGTACAGTTAAGTGGTTTAACGCACAGAAGGGTTACGGCTTCATTACTAACGAAGCTACCGGCGAAGAAGTATTCGTACACTTCTCAGCAATCAACGCAGAAGGCTTCAAGTCTCTTGAGGAAGGCCAGAAGGTTACTTTCGAGACCGAGAAGGATCCTGCTAACGACAGCAAGACTCGTGCAGTAAACGTAACAGTTGTAGCTTAATTACACAATCAAAAAAGAGTATCATCAAAATAGATGATACTCTTTTTTTGTTTCTAAAAATTCTGTTTTATAAAAGTCCAATTCCTTTTACGAAAATCTCAATACCAATCAGAATCAGAATCACACCACCAAGAATATTGGCTTTGCCGGCCAGTTTTGTACCAACTTTCTTGCCAATCTTTAAGCCAACCATACAAATGACAAAGGTGACCACCGCTATAATCAAGGCACAAACAAAGGCCATCACCACACCATAATCCGCAATAGTGAATCCAACAGACAACGCGTCTATGGAGGTTGCAATTCCCTGTACCATCAATGCGCCCAAGCCTAAACCGGAAGCCTCAGTCTCTTCCTCCTCGTTTTTGATTCCATCCCATAACATCTTTCCGCCGATAATCAACAGAAGGACCAGTGCAAACCAGGGAATCATTTTCTCAAAAGCTGAGAAGTACTGTGCTATTGTATGTACACACACCCATCCGATCATAGGCATAGCCGCCTGAAATGCTGCAAACACACCTGCAATCTGACACATTCTGCTTTTTTTCATCCCCGACTCATTTAAGCCGTTTGCCAGAGATACCGAAAAAGCATCCATCGCAAGTCCTACACCCAACAGTACACTATTCACAAAAAACATGAAATTCCAATTCATAGTAAACCTCCGATTTTTCTAAAAACCCAAGCTTATTTTCCGAACATAATCTTTTCACTTCCAAACATCTTAGTAAGTCCGAAGGCCAGAACACCGGTCAATACCACATTGGTTACAATGGTGACGGCTAACTGGGACATCTGATAATTCGAAGAGAATACCCCATTCATCATCATTACACTATTATAAATCGGAATAAAGAACTGCTTCAGTTCAATATTTTTTGCATTTCCAAACATGGGAATCAAGCTGATTGCCACATTCACCAGCATCAAAGGAGAAATCATGGTGCCTGCCTCTTTGACACTCTTTGCGGTGGCTGAAAGGATTGCAATGACAGCTACCAATACAAATACCGTAGAAATAATTACAAGGAACAATGTAACATAATCCATTGCGCCGTAAGAAATCGTAAGCTCCGCGTCATTTAAGGACATCATTTTGGGAAGCGATAAACTGGTTCCGATAAAACTGGAAAGACCGGACAGGGAAGCAATAATACTTAAGCTGACAATTTTTCCCAAAGCCAAAGCACTTCTTGGCACCGGGGTAACCAATAAAGTAGCAATGGTACCTCTCTCCTTTTCACCGGCAATGGATTCCGGTGCAGCTGCCATACAGCCACTGAAAAGGAAGGTCATTATCAACATAGGTAACATTTTGGATAAAAGGCTCGCAAAAACATCGGATTCCGTAGCGCAATCATACTCTTCCTCGCCACCATTCACATCCAGACGATTCGCGATAGACTCCTCGTATTGATTCAGAAACTCTTTCATCATACTGTAAAAGGTTCCGGAATTGGTTTCCGCAGAATTATAGTAAATCGCAACGTTGGGCGCCTGTTCTCCGGAAGCCACATTGTAGGTAGCGGTTTGCTGTATAAAATCGGTGGGGAAAATGATGAATCCATCCTTTTCTCCCTCCTTTAATTCCTCACGAATGGCATCCAAATCATAGGAATCTCCTACATTTGTCCACTCTACCGGCATCTGCTGAAGGGTAGCTTCCAATTCTGCCGGCATATTCTGTACATAAGCCTTACTAACATAATCCTCGGGGGTGGTCATGGTTTTCATCATGCCGTCTCCCATAAGCGTATACATCATATAAATCATTAATCCGGGCATTAAGATAGTGGTAAATACCATTCTCTTGTCCCCGAAGAAACGTGCCAATTCTTTTTTAATAACGACAAAAATATGGTTCATTATTCAATTCCTCCCATCTTCTGCTGATAAACCTCAAAGAAATGATCCTCCAAAGAAACACCGTGGCAAATTGCTTCCAGGGTATCGCATTCAATCATGGTACCGTTGATGACAATTCCTACGCGATCACAAATCTTTTCAATCAGACTAAAAATATGAGTGGAAATAATAACGCTCTTTCCCTGGTTCTTTAACTCCAGCAAAAAGTCGGTAACGACCTTAGCTGTCAAAACGTCCAAGCCATTTGTGGGCTCATCAAAGATGATGATATCCGGATCATGCACCAGCGAAATTACCAGAGAAACCTTCTGCTTCATACCGGTGGAAAGATTTCCTACTTTTACCTCTGCGAAGGCATCGATTCCAAAACGCTCAAACATACTTTTCTTTCTCTCATTGCGAACCTTGGAATCTACTCCGTACAAATCCGAAAAGAAGTCAAAAAGGTAGTTGGGCGTAAAGAACTCCTCCAATTTCAATTCACTGGTAAGAAATCCAATCTTTCCGCGAACTTCCTTGGGATTCTTCACAACACTGACGCCGTCAATTATGGCATCTCCCGCATCCGGCTTGATAAGGGTTGCCAACATACGCAGTGTAGTGGTTTTACCCGCACCATTGGGTCCCAACAATCCGAAAATCTCCCCACGATAAGCACTGAAATTCAAATCATTTACTGCCTGTTTTTTCTTTTCTTTTGTTTTTTCCAGTTTCTGCTGTTTGGCAGAAAGTGTAAAGGTTTTCTTCAGGCCCTCTACCTTTAAAATTTCTTCCATCTTTCCCTCTCCCTCAATGGTTTTATACTGCTACAACATTTCCGATTCCCATGAGTACTGCAATGAGATACAACAGTAACAGGTGTAACGGATAAAATGCGTAGAAAACATATTTCAGATTCAATCCCCGCTTTCCGTTATAGAATGCACAGGGAATAAATGCGAACGGTGCTGTCAGCTCCCACAAAAAGCAAAGAACACCGGTAATAATCTGCATATTTCTGTTTTTTCGGAAATAATACAATACCACGATACACAGTACACCGATTGCCCCATAATCGCAACCGCTCATACGTCCTACATAAGCGCCCACAATGGCAATGGCTATGGTAGTCAAATACGCCAGAAATTTAGACGTCATGGGCTTTGTAAACCGCTCAATTACCGTAATGGTAAACAATCCGATTGCCAACGTAAAAAAAACATTCTGCCGGTCAAATTCCAACACTGTGGCGCTGTGAGCCAAATCATAGGGAATCTCCGAAAGCACTGCAAATACAATCAGACGAAGCTGGTATTTCTTTAAGTCCCTGGTACGATCAAACCCTTCCACTAATAAGAAGCAAAAAATAGGGAACGCAATTCTGCCTATCCAACGAAGAATTGCATATTTCAGATACAAATCACCATTTGCCTCCAACCACACTTCCATATCTTCCGGCTCCAGGGCGTCCATGTATCCGGCCAATGTCAGATACCTTCCGTAAATAATCGCCCCAATGTGGTCAATCAACATAGATACCAGCGCAATTATTTTTAATGTACTGCCACTGATTCCCCGAAACTTTTTTTCATCTTTCGCAACTGCCTGCTGTTCCATTCTGTTTCCCCTAATCAAAAATTCTTGTCATTCCGACATTTATTCCTGCGGCTCCGTTTCATTTTCCGTCTTTTCCGCCAGCAACTGATCCAAATAGTCGTATATTTCTTCCCTTCCCTGCTTCGTAGTCGCCGAAAAAGGAATCATAACGGTACCGGGTTTACACTTCAGAACCGTTCGAATGGTTTTTAACTGTTTCTGAATTTGACTTCGATTGATTTTATCCAGCTTCGTGGCAATAATGACCGGTTGATATCCCATCTTGCAGATCCAATCATACATAATCCGATCGTTTTCCGAAGGATCATGGCGAATGTCAATCAAGAGAAATACCGTTCTTAACTGCTTTGATTTATGCAGATAGTCTTCAATCATTTTTCCCCACTGGGCCTTGACATTTTCATTTGCCTTGGCAAAACCATATCCGGGCAGATCCACAAAATACAGCGCATCATTTATATTGTAATAATTAATGGTCTGGGTTTTTCCCGGCTGTGCACTGGTTCTCGCCAAAGACTTTCGATTCATCAAAGCATTGATTAGGGAAGATTTTCCAACATTACTTTTTCCGGCAAAAGCCACCTCCGGCAGTTTATTGTCCGGAAGTTTACTGGTAATTCCACAAACCGTTTCCAAACCGACATTTTTAATTATCATATTAAAACCTCATTCCTTTTCCTACTGAAAACGCCGCCCAAAACAGGCGGCGCTTCTTAATCCGTTTTGCTGATTACCTGGTGATTTTGGTGGGTTCACATTTTCCGTCAACCGCATCCTTCGTTACAATACAAGACACAATCGATTCATCGGAAGGAATCTGATACATCGTGTCCATCATAACACTTTCCATAATGGAACGGAGTCCTCTGGCACCGGTTTTTCTCTCAAACGCCTTATCTGCAATACTACCGATTGCATCCTCTTCAAAGGATAATTCTACCCCGTCCATAGAGAACAGCTTCTGGTACTGCTTAATCAGCGCATTCTTAGGCTCTTTTAAGATGCGTACCAACGCCTCTTTGTCCAATCCGTTTAGAGATACACAAATCGGAACACGTCCCACAAATTCCGGAATCAATCCGAATTTCACAAGGTCCTGAGGAACAACTTCATGGAACAATTCGCTCAGTTCCTTATTGGATTTCTGCGATACTTCTGTATTGAAACCAATAGACTTACGATCCAGTCTGGCCTCTACAATTTTCTCCAGTCCGTCAAATGCACCGCCGCAAATAAATAAAATATTGGAGGTGTCGATTTGAATCAATTCCTGATGAGGATGCTTTCTTCCACCCTGCGGAGGAACGCTTGCCACAGTACCCTCTACAATTTTCAGAAGTGCCTGCTGTACGCCTTCACCGGAAACATCTCTGGTAATGGAAACATTCTCGCTCTTTTTGGTAATCTTATCGATTTCATCGATATAGATAATACCATACTGTGCACGCTCCACATCATAATCCGCTGCCTGAATTAACTTCAGCAAAATATTTTCTACATCTTCACCTACATAGCCGGCCTCTGTCAAAGTAGTGGCATCGGCAATGGCAAAAGGAACATTGATAATCTTTGCCAATGTTTGGGCAAGATATGTCTTACCGGAGCCGGTAGGACCAACCATAATAATATTGCTCTTCTGAAGCTCTACCTCATCCAAATCCTTGGGAGCCATAACTCTCTTGTAGTGATTATAAACCGCTACGGAAAGAACCTTCTTGGCCTCATCCTGTCCGATTACATAATCATCCAGAAATTTCTTGATTTCCTGAGGCTTTAATAAATTGATATCCTGTTTCTCTACAGTATCGGGAGTATCATCCTCCAGCTCCTCTTCCAGAATATCAGAGCAAATATCCACACACTCATCACAAATATATACCCCAACCGGTCCCGCAATCAATTTACGAACCTGGCTCTGGGTCTTATTACAAAAAGAACATCTAATTTCGTCGTCAGACTTTCTACCTGCCATTTTATTCCTCACACCCTAAATTATTTACCGGTATCATGAGAAGTGATAACCTTATCGATCAAACCGTACTCACATGCCTCTTCCGCACTCTTCCAGTTATCACGCTCGGTATCCTGACAAATGGTTTCATAATCCTTACCGGTATTCTCGGCAAGCATACGGTTTAACTTCTCTTTGGTCTTCAAAATATGCTTTGCAGCAATTTCAATCTCAGTGGCCTGTCCCTGGGTTCCGCCAAGAGGTTGATGAATCATAATCTCTGCATTGGGAAGTGCAAATCTCTTGCCCTTTGCACCACCTGCCAAAAGGAACGCGCCCATGCTGGCAGCCATACCGATACATACGGTAGATACATCGCATTTGATATATCTCATGGTATCGTAGATTGCCATACCTGCAGTAACACTTCCTCCGGGGCTGTTGATATACAAATGAATATCCTTCTCCGGGTCCTCTGCCTCAAGGAATAATAACTGTGCTACTACAATACTTGCGGTAACTTCATTTACTTCCTCTCCCAAAAAGATAATTCTATCCTTTAACAGTCTTGAATAAATGTCGTATGATCTTTCCCCTTTACTGGTTTGCTCAATGACATAAGGTACTAAACTCATATAAACTTCCTGCCTTTCCATTTTTTGCTACCCTACTAGCATAGCCCAAACAAAATTGTTTTTCAACGAATTTTCGAATAATTAAGAAAACTTTTAGATAAAAATCGTGGGTCGTACTTTTCAGCACAACCCACGTTCATCATTCGTATTTATTATGCTTCTTCTGCAGCGGTTTCATCCTCTGCCTTTGCCTTCTTTGTCTTAGCCTTGGTAGCCTTAGCTTCCTTCGCATTTTCAACAACAAGCTCAAGAGCCTTCTTGATAGCGATGTCAGCCTTTACCTGCTCAGCTCCCTTAGCTCCGAGAAGCTCTTTTACCTTCTCAATTTCTAACTGGTAAGCTTCGCTCATAACCTTGATTTCAGATTCGAATTCTTCGTCGGTTACAGCAATATTCTCAGCCTTAGCAACTGCTTCCATTACAAGACGAGACTGAATTCTGCTCATTGCCTGAGGCTTAATCTGCTCCATTAACATCTGAGGATTCATGCCGGTGAACTGCATATACTGCTCAAGGGTAAGTCCCTGTGCCTGCATTCTCTGTGCAAACTCATCAACCATCTGTCTCTGAGTGGTCTCAACCATAGCATCGGGAATATCCATCTGTGCATCAGCGATAATTGCTTCGATTACAGCATCTTCCTTTGCGGTCTTAGCTTCTTCTGCCTTCTTGTCAGCCAACTTAGCCTTTACATCAGCCTTGTACTCTGCAAGAGTATCGAACTCAGATACTTCACTTGCGAATTCATCATCAAGCGCAGGAAGCTCCTTCTCCTTGATTTCCTTAACTACACACTTAAATACTGCAGCCTTACCTGCAAGCTCTTCTGCCTGATAATCCTCAGGGAAGGTAACGTTTACATCAACTACTTCGTTCATGTTTGCGCCGATTAATGCTTCTTCAAATCCGGGAATGAATGCTCCGGAACCAATGGTCAAAGGATAGTTCTCACCCTTACCACCGTCAAATGCAACACCGTCTACGAAACCTTCGAAATCGATAACGGTCATATCGCCGTCCTTAACTGCTCTGTCTTCGATGGTAATGGTTCTTGCGTTGCTTTCTCTTTCCTTATCGATTGCTGCATCTACTTCTTCATCCGTTACTTCAACATCAACCTTGTCAACCTTTACACCCATGTACTTGCCAAGAGTTACTTCAGGCTTTAATGCTACTTCTGCGGTGAACACGAAAGGCTTTCCTGCCTCAATTGTAACTACCTCAACCTTGGGAGCAGATACAATATCTTCGGTACACTCATCAATTGCCTTATCATATGCTTCAGGGATCAACTCATTTGCTGCATCCTCATAGAATACTTCCTTGCCATACATCTGCTCGATCATCTTGCGGGGAGCTTTTCCCTTACGGAAACCGGGGATGCTGATCTTATTTTTGTTCTTCTGGTAAGCCTTCTCGATTGCCTTCTCCAATTCCTCTGCGGGAACCTCGATAGTAAGCTTTGCCATGTTCTTTTCTAACTTTTCAACCTGTAAACTCATTGAATTTCCTCCTTAAATGAACCTGTGTACATCTATATAAGTTGCCCAAACGAGCATAATCACAGTCATTCAACGATTATAGCACAAGAAAAATACATTTTCAAGTTTTCTTGTAAAACTTACCATTATATTTTTTTGCAAACCGCAAATACTATCTGCAGAATAAGAATCAGCAAGAAGTTTCCTGCAGGATTTGCATGCTGCTTCTTGGTTTTCTTATTTAAAAACAGAAAACGGAGGAAATAAAAATGGCAAATCAGAGCAAGAAAAACACAACCGCTTCCACTACTTCATCCAAATCCGCTATGGAGAAATTTAAAACCGAAGTAGCAAGTGAGCTTGGAGTCAACCTAAAGGATGGCTACAACGGCAATTTATCCAGCAAGGAAGCCGGTTCCATCGGTGGTGAAATGGTAAAACGCATGGTAAAAGAGCGTAAGAATCAGATGAAATAACCATCTGCGTGAGGAGAAGAAACTCCTAGTCGATATTGCAACAAAGAGGCGTGTATGCATACCGCACACACGCCTCTTTTATTAGGATTATCATCCATTCTGTCTTTTTTAATTTTAGATTTTATTCACCGAATACTGCCTTGTAGTCAGCCTGGAATTTCAGGATACCTGCATCGGTCAAAGGATGCTTGGTCATCTGCTCGATAACTGCGTAAGGAACAGTTGCGATATCAGCACCTGCAAGAGCACAGTCGGTAACATGAATCGGGTTACGTACGCTTGCTGCGATAATCTGAGACTCGATACCAGCTACTGCGAAAATATCAGCGATTTCACGGATAAGATCGGTACCTCTCTGGCTGATGTCATCCAAACGGCCAAGGAAAGGAGAAACGTAGGTAGCGCCTGCACGAGCTGCAAGAAGTGCCTGGTTAGCAGAGAAAATCAATGTAACATTGGTCTTGATTCCTTCAGAGGTCAAAACCTTACAAGCCTTTAAGCCTTCAACGGTCATAGGAATCTTAACAACCATATTGGGATGAATCTTTGCAATCTCTCTACCCTCTTTGATCATGCCTTCAGCATCAACGGTAGTAGCCTTAACTTCACCACTGATAGGTCCGTCAACGATAGAAGCGATTTCAGCGATAACCTCTTCGAATACTCTGCCTTCCTTTGCAATCAAAGAAGGATTTGTGGTAACGCCACAGATAACTCCCATATCGTTTGCTTTCTTAATGTCTTCTACCTTAGCGGTGTCAATGAAAAATCTCATAACTTATCTCCTTTACATTTGTAATATAGTTTTTACTGCATTTTTTATCAGTATAGGTCTCCCAATTTCAAAAATCAAGAGCCTACAACGACCCTCGCAATATCTGATAAAAGAAAAGCACTTTTTAACCAAAAATATTCACCAAATCGTTAAAAAATACCACAACCATCAGTCCCATAAAGAACACCATTCCGATAAAATGAACCAGGCCTTCTTTTTCCGGGGAAATCGGTTTTCCTCTCACCACCTCAATCAGCAAAAATACCAGTCTTCCGCCATCCAGCGCAGGGATGGGAAGTAAATTAAAGATTCCCAGGTTTACCGATAAGAGCATCACGATGTTCAGCATATTTACCAGTACATCCATAGCGGATTCCTTGGTCTCCTCATAAACCTTTCCGACTACATTTACGGCGATTCCCACGGGTCCCGCCACATCCTGTCTGGATACCTTTCCGGTTACCAGCATACCAAGACTTTTATACGTATTTACCACTCCGAAACGCACCTCGTACCAGGCAAACCGAATTCCGTCCAGGCCCTTGATTTGCTTAATTTCGGAATTTGTAATTCCCAACAGAAAACGTCCCTCTTCCTCCGAATAAAACGGAGTCAGGGCGGTCTCGTACTTCTGACCGTCTCTCTCGTAGAGAATCTTTATTTCTTTGCCTTTGTTTAACTGATTTATCAAGGAGATTTCTTCGTAAAGATAAATCCGTTCTCCATTCATGGAAAGGATTCGGTCTCCCGCCATCAGTCCGGCTTCCTGGGCAGCTCCGCCCTCAATCAGTCCGGAAACAATTGGCTCACGGATGACAATCATCTGAACCATAATCAATGCCACCAGAAAGGCCAAAAAGAAATTAAAAAACGGTCCTGCCACTACGGTGGCAATTCTTGACCAAACCTTGGCATTTTGGAAGGACCCGCTGTTATCCGCTCCTTCCTCCTGCTGATTCAACCCGTCTTCCCCTTCAAACATGCAGGCACCACCGATCGGCAAAAGTCGCAATGCATACTTGGTTTCCCCTTTTTTGAAGGAGCAAAGTGTAGGCCCCATGCCCACACAGAATTCCACTACATGAATTCCGTTGGCTTTCGCAATCAGAAAATGTCCGAATTCATGGGAAATAACCACGACTCCAAACACCAGAAGAAATAAAATAAACGTCATCATGAATGTTTACTTAACCTTTCTGTTTACCCAATCATAAACTTCCTGTTCAGTAATTAATATTTCCTCTACCGTAGGATTTATTACAGTTTTATGAGAACTCATCGCTTCCGCAATCAAATCCGTAATCTGCAGATAGGAAATTCTTCGTTCCAGGAACAGTGCAACCGCCTTCTCGTTGGTGGCATTGTATACGGTCGGCATACTGCCTCCCGCTCTTGCTGCCTCAAATGCCAGTCGAAGGCCGTCAAAATTTTCCATATCCGGCTTTTCAAAGGTCATCTGTCCCAATTCAAAAAAGTCCAATTTCTTTCCGGGCATAGGTTCCCGGTCCGGATACGTAAGGGCGTACTGAATGGGTAGCTTCATATCCGGTGTGCCAAGCTGTGCAATAATCGCACCGTCTACATACTCCACCATGGAATGAATCACACTTTGCGGATGCACCACCACACAGATTCTGTCATAATCCACATCAAACAACCACTTGGCTTCCATGACCTCTAAGCCTTTATTGACCAGAGTTGAAGAATCAATGGTGATTTTTCTTCCCATCGCCCAATTAGGGTGTTTTAAAGCATCTTCCACCTGTACATTTGCCAACTGTGCTCTGGTCTTTCCTCGGAAAGGTCCGCCGGACGCAGTCAACAAAATACGGGAGATTTTGTTTTTAGGTTCCCCGTTTAAAGACTGGANNACGTCCTGATGCTGTCAATAATATTTTCTCAATATCACCGTGATTTTCACCATTCATCGACTGGAAAATCGCACTGTGTTCACTGTCTACCGGCAAAATGGACACACCGCATTTTTTCGCCAGGGGGATAATTATATGTCCCGCGGTAACCAAGGTCTCTTTATTCGCCAAGGCGATATCCTTGCCGGCCTCAATCGCTGCAATGGTAGGACGAATTCCTATCATTCCCACTACCGCAGTCACCAGAACCTGCACATTTGACATGACCGCGATTTCCATCAGACCGTCCATGCCGCTTAAGATTTTTACCGGAACATCCGCCACCTTCACTGCCAGTTCATCGGCTGCTTCCCTGGTCCACATGCAGGCAAGAAGCGGTTTAAACTCACGGATTTGTTTCTCCATCAATTCTACATTATTACCTGCCGCCAATGCTAATACCTTTATCTCGGGATAGTTTCTCGCCACCTCCAAAGTCTGTGTACCGATTGATCCTGTAGAGCCCAAAATTGCTATGTTTTTCATTTTTCTCATCTCGATTCAAAATCAATTTACATAAATAAAAATGTCAGAAGATATACCATGGGCGCCGTAACAATCATGCTGTCAAAGCGGTCCATAATTCCTCCGTGTCCCGGAATCAAATTTCCGTAATCCTTAATCTCATGATTTCTTTTGATTGCGGAAGCGGCGCAATCTCCTACGATACTCATCACCGCACCTGCCGCGCAAATAAAGGCGATAAGTCCCGCAACCTGCTGCTGTAAAACCACTTTTTCCACAAAGAAATATCCGTAAAGGCCTCCGATCAAAGCAGTTCCAACCACTCCGCCGATACAGCCCTCCAAGGTTTTCTTAGGACTCAGTTTCGGGAAAATCTTTTTCTTTCCGATTAATCTGCCCACAATATAAGCACAGGTATCACAGCCCCAGGAACTAATCAAAATCAGCCAAACCATATATCCGCCGTTGGGATATTCTCTGGTCATATAAATAAAGGACAACATTACGGGCGCATACAAAAAGGAAAAACAGGAGGCCATTACCTGCGTGGAATGATATTTGGGAAAGGTCACCACATATACCAGCATGGCCGCCATAATCACACCGATTACGGACATAAAAACCAAAGTTTCTCTTTCTGCGAAATAAACAACAGCGTAATAAATAACAATCCCCAGATATCCTACGATTTCCAATCCGGATACTGCCTTATCCTTTTTCTCCATGAGCACCTTGGTTAATTCATAATATGCAATCATGGAAATAATTAATAACACGGTCAACAAAGGCACTCCGCCCAGACCCATGGTTAGCAATGCAATACTCATCAGCACAATTCCACTTGCCAATCTGGTCCAAAACATCGACTATTCCTCCTTTAACCCACCATATTTACGATCTCTGTGGTTATAGGCATCCACTGCCTTCAATAATTCCTCTTTTGAAAAATCCGGCCAGGCAACCGGGGTAAAATAAAACTCTGTATAAGCCAGCTGCCATAACAGGAAGTTTGAGATTCTCTGCTCGTTACAAGTGCGAATCAGTAAATCCGGATCCGGAATACCGGCTGTATCCATATGGGCCTCGATTACTGCCTCATTAATATGCGTCGGTTCCAGTGTTCCCATGGCCACTTCCTTTGCAACTTTTGTCATAGCGCGACGAAGTTCGTCTCTTCCGCCATAGTTAATGGCAATCTGGAAATGTAATCCATCGTTATTCCTGGTTGCCTCCTCCAGCTCGGCAATACGGGTACGAATATCCTCATCCAGTTTGGTCTTGTCCCCGATTACACGTACGCACATGCGATTTTTCTCTGCGGTTTTCAAGCAGGTCTTCATGTAATTTCGAAGGAGCTTCATCAGCGCATCCACTTCATCCTGAGGTCTGTTCCAGTTCTCGGTGGAAAAAGCGTAAACCGTAAGGTACTGAATTCCCATTTTGTAGGCTTCCTCACAAATAACCTCTACCGTTTTCGCGCCCTGCACATGGCCATAATTTCTGGGCATACCTTTTGCTTTTGCCCACCGGCCGTTTCCATCCAGAATGATTGCCACATGCTGCGGCATCTTGTAACCATCTTCCATGTCAATCCTCACTTACAAACGAAGGGCGGCAAGCAACTGCTTCCCACCCTTTGTATTTTCAAATTAAACGGTCATAATTTCCTTGGACTTGGCATCCATAAGGGTCTCAATATCTTTGATAAATTTATCGGTTAATTTCTGCAACTGGTCTTCCAACTGCTTAATTTCATCCTCGGAAACATCTTCCTTGGCAAGCTTCTTGAAAGCATCATTTCCGTCTCTACGGATGTTACGAATGGCTACCTTGCCGTCTTCACCCTTCTTCTTTACATCCTTTACCAGATCTTTTCTTCTTTCCTCGGTAAGCTCCGGGAATACCAAACGAATTACCACACCGTCGTTTGAAGGATTGATTCCGATATCAGAGGTCATAATTGCTTTTTCAATTTCGCGAATCATGCTCTTTTCCCAGGGTGCAATCTGGATTACTCTTGCTTCGGGAACGGTAACATTACCAACCTGCTGAATGGGGGTAGGGGTGCCGTAATAATCAACGCGAAGCTTATCCAATACATGAGGGTTTGCACGACCGGCACGAATAGCGGCATAATCTGCCTCCAAATATTCAAATGCTTTCTTCATTTTCTCATCATAAACTGTAATTCTGCTATCCATAATCTTAATTCTTCCTCCTAATATTCTAAACGGTTACCTTGGTACCGTTAAAGTCTGCGCTAAGTGCTTTTACAATGCTGTTCTCTTCATTCAATCCAAATACCCACATGGGCATCTTATTGTCTCTCGCCAAAATAGAAGCCGTCATATCCACTACCTGGAGATTGTTTGCAATTACTTCATCGATGGACACAGTATCATATTTTACTGCAGCCGGATTCTTGGCAGGGTCATCATTATAAACGCCGTCAATTGCCTTTGCCAGAAGAATTACATCCGCTTCTACCTCAATTGCGCGAAGTACTACGCCGGTATCGGTAGAGAAATAAGGATGTCCGGTACCACCGGCAAAAAATACTACCATACCTTTTTCAAAATATTTATTTGCTCTGTCCTTTGAAAATAACTTGGTAAAAGAACCGATTTCAAAAGGGGTCAGAATATTGGTCATCATACCTACGGAACGGAAAATCTCAGACACATAAATACAGTTCATAACCGTAGCCAGCATACCAATCTGGTCTGCTTTGGTTCTGTCTATATTTTCGCTGGAACGACCTCTCCAGAAATTACCTCCACCGATTACAATACCTACCTGAATTCCATCATCTACAAGCTGCTTGACCTGCAATGCAACCTTTCGAACCGTTTCCTCGGAAAAACCGGTCTTCTTTTCTCCCGCAAGCGCTTCACCGCTTAACTTAAGTAAAATTCTCTGCATTCTTTTCTCTCCTTTATTTTCAGTTTCCGTCTTTCATATGCTGTATGGGTACCGTATCCTCCGTAATGGGCAAAAATACGGTGTCGCCTCTGGCCTGAAGTGCCGCAATCAGCACCGGTAATCCCTGTAATGTGGTATTATCTGCGCCACCGTCATGCATCAGTATCACCACATCCGATTTTCTTTCGAAATCCTCCAGGCAATTCATCAAAAAGGCCGTAATGGACAAGTTTCCGTTTGCGCCGTCGCCCGAATCCGCATTCCAGTCAAAATAGGTTACGCCCTGTTCTCCCAGGTAATCTATAAATACCTGCATATCCAAATTACTGACCTGATTGGAGCTTCCTCCCGGGAATCGATACAATTTGCTCTCTACTCCGGTTCTCTCATAAATCAAATCACGAATCTTGATATAATCCACCTTAAACGTATTAAGAGACCGATATATATCCGAATATTTATGGCTGAAAGAGTGCATTCCTATGGAATGGCCTCTTTTCGTTATTTCCGGCAACATTTTAAGTTCTGCTTCCAGCTCTCTGCCAAGTACAAAAAAAGTAGCTTTCACATCATACTGATCCAGAATATCCAGAATCTTTTGTGTATTCAGACTAGGTCCGTCATCAAAGGTAAGGTACACCCTGTGTTTGTACTCGGAAGGATCTTTTGCTACTACCTGTTCCTGTTGTTCCTCTTCCTTTTCCTTCTCCAAAGCAGCCAATTCTTCCTGGCGTTTTTTTTCTTCCTCCTGTCGGATACGTTCCTGCTCTTTCAGTTCTGACACTTCCCGCTCCTTTTCCGAAATCTGCGCGTTCAGTGCATTTATTTCCGTCCTACTTTCCTGCCTGAGAGCCATATACTCTGCTCCCAGATAAATCAAGGCAAAAAGCACAACCATAAAAGAAAGAATCAGTGCCACACTCCAACCGGACGGAGTGTCTTTTTTCTTTTTTACCGTTTGTTCTTTTTTTGACATCTGCTTACCTCAATTTGCGATCCCTCTTCCATCTCGAAAAGGCATAGCTTCGCAAATAATAGTATAACATAACAATCCCTTTAGGAAAAGTGTTTTTTACCAAGAATACTTTCCGAAAAACAAGAAAACCTTCCCGCCCCGGTCTCCCGGGACAAGAAGGTTAACACAATTACTTGTTTGTCAATCGAATCAGTCGCAAACCTCTACCAATTCAATTTTGAAATTCAATTCTTTTCCTGCCATTTCATGATTTGCGTCAAAGGTAATGGTGGTATCCGTCTTCTCAGCTACTACAACCGGGAAGGGCTGGCCCAAAGAATTCTGCAAATATACCTTCTGGCCTACGGAAAGATTTTCGGAACCGGGCAATTCACTAATCTCAACGTCAAAGATAGCGTCCGGATCAGATGCACCGTATGCTTCTTCCGGCATCAAATGGATATCCACAATCTGTCCTACTTCCATATTTTCAACAGCCTTGTCAAAGCCCTTAATCATCTGTCCTGCCCCGCAGGTAAAATCAAGTGTCTGACCACGGTCGTAAGAAGAGTCAAACTTGGTACCGTCATTAAAGGTACCGGTATAGTGTACACGACATTTTTTATTTAAATTGCTCACGAAATATTCTCCTTCGGTGTTTTCTATTGGGAAAGAATTACATCATTCCGCCCATTCCGCCGCCTGCAGGCATGGGAGGTACATCTTCCTTAATGGTTGCAACTACGCTCTCGGTAGTAAGCAAGGTACTTGCTACGCTGGTAGCGTTCTGAAGAGCACTTCTGGTAACCTTCGCAGGATCCAGAATACCTGCCTCTACCATGTTTACGTATTCTTCCTTTAATGCATCGAATCCGATACCAACCTCGGACTCACGTACCTTATTGATGATTACGCTGCCTTCCAAACCGGCATTCGCGGAAATATGATATAAAGGAGCTTCCAAAGCCTTTAATACGATACGGGCACCGGTCTTCTCATCACCTTCCAAAGCATCTGCAAGTTTCGCAACTTCCTTGGAAGCATGAATATATGCGGAACCACCACCACAGATGATACCCTCTTCTACTGCGGCTCTGGTTGCTGCCAAAGCATCTTCCAAACGAAGCTTTGCTTCCTTCATTTCGGTCTCGGTTGCAGCACCTACGCGGATTACCGCTACACCGCCTGCCAACTTCGCAAGTCTTTCCTGAAGCTTCTCACGATCAAAATCAGAGGTGGATTCCTCAATCATATTCTTAATCTGTGCGATTCTGGCCTTGATTGCATCCTTATCGCCTGCGCCGTCCACAATTACGGTATTTTCCTTCTGAACCTTTACAGACTTTGCCTGACCAAGCATATCCATGGTTACATCCTTTAAGTCATAACCAAGTTCGGAGCTTACTACGGTACCGCCGGTAAGAATTGCGATATCTTCAAGCATAGCCTTTCTTCTGTCACCATAGCCGGGAGCCTTTACTGCCACTACATTAAAGGTACCGCGAAGTTTGTTTACGATTAAGGTGGTAAGTGCTTCACCTTCAACATCCTCTGCAATGATTAACAACTTTGCACCGGACTGTACAATCTGCTCCAGAACAGGAAGAATTTCCTGGATATTGGAGATTTTCTTGTCGGTAATCAGGATGTAAGGATTATCCAAAACGGACTCCATCTTATCCATATCACTTGCCATATAAGCGGAAATATATCCACGGTCAAACTGCATACCCTCTACCAAATCAAGCTCGGTCTGCATGGTCTTGGACTCCTCAATGGTAATAACACCGTCTCCGCTAACCTTTTCCATTGCATCAGCCACCAACTGACCGATTTCATCATCCCCTGCGGAAATCGCTGCTACTCTTGCGATATGATTCTTGCCGTTTACCTTCTGGCTCATTTTTGCAATTGCTTCTACTGCGCAATCGGTTGCCTTCTTCATACCTTTTCTGAGGATGATCGGGTTTGCACCTGCCGCAAGATTCTTCATACCTGCATTTACCATAGCCTGTGCAAGAACAGTTGCTGTAGTGGTACCGTCACCTGCCACATCATTTGTCTTGGTAGCTACTTCCTTTACAAGCTGTGCGCCCATATTTTCGAATGCATCCTCAAGCTCGATTTCCTTTGCAATGGTAACACCATCATTGGTAATCAAAGGAGCGCCGAAGGACTTATCCAAAACAACATTTCTTCCTTTGGGTCCCAAGGTTACTCTTACGGTATTTGCAAGCTGATTTACACCAGCCTCTAACGCTGCACGTGCTTCCGCACCATATTTAATTTCCTTTGCCATGACTTTATAGCCTCCTAAAAAATAATTAACTTAAATTTCCGTTCATAAGCCTTACGTTGTTTGGCTTATTACCAAAGAGTCCGTTTTCTTTGTGCCTTACTGGATAATGGCCAAAATGTCGTTTTGCTTCACAACAATATATTCCTGGTCATCCAATTTCACTTCTGTACCGGCATACTTGGAGTAGATTACCTGGTCTCCAACCTTTACTTCCATCTTTACTTCCTTGCCATCTACCACAGTGCCGGGTCCAACTGCGATAACCTCTGCCTGCTGTGGCTTTTCTTTATTTTGTCCGGGAAGAACGATACCGGATTTGGTTGTTTCCTCCGCTACCAACTGCTTTAATACAACTCTGTCTCCCAAGGGTACTAATTTCATATTGACTGCCTCCTTTAAATGCTTTGCATCTATTTGTTAGCACTCTGCGTGTTTGAGTGCTAATCACTAGAACCTATATTAGATTTATATACATTCTAATGCAAACGTATGAAAATGAAAAGAGAAAGTTTTTTCTTTTATTTTCTCTCGTTTCCTCTCTTTTTCTCCATTTTTCATATCAAGTATCGAAAAGAACGATTTAATAATTCGTTTAGAAATGAAAAAAGACCTGTACCGCTTTTGCCGCATCAGGTCTTTCGTAAACTTATTTGTGTAATTTGGGAAGAACTTATACCAAAATCTCCAGATATCCCAACAATTTGGATGTATCGTATTCTTCCAGCAATCCCAAATTGGAATCATAGTATTTACCATCAAAATGAACCAGATAATGACAATACCGACCCATCTTCTCCATCAGAATACAACATTTGGGCAAAACCACATCTTTTCCTTCGGTATAGACAATAATATCTCTGTGATCGATTCCGTAGTAATTCAAAGCGGAAATCACGCGTCCCATGGTAGCCTGCCACTCTCTGCAGTCCATAACACTGATTACTTCCGCAATGGTAACACCTGCCAGCATCGCCACACAGGCCTGTCCGCACAAACCATCCTCGGGCTGAATAATGACTTCCATACTGTCAATTTTCCGAATCGGCTTATCAAAGCTGTAAGGACTGTTCTGATCCATACGAATCAGAGAGCCGTTAACGTGTAACAAAATCTTATGAGGAGCATTCATTTCCACCGAAAGATTTTCGTTCTTATCAATCTGAATTACATAGTTTCCTTTTTCCTGGGGAAGAAGTACGCAATGAATAATTTTGTTGTCCAGAACAATATCTGCCTGAATCTCTTCTCTCTGCTTGCAAACCTCCCACACATTAAAGGGAACCTGTATGCTGTAACCTTCTTCGTTTTTCTCGATTTTTCCATCAAAAAAATATCTCATCTGACTGTTTTTCCTCCGATACATTTCGTGTATTTACACCCTGCCGATAATTCTATCCTATTATATCGTGTAAGCGCTTTCAAGTCTTTTCTTCAAAGTACTTGAAAAAAAACATACCGTCAAAAAAATATCAATCTCCCACTCGTTTGCGGGCCTCCGTGGGGGTAATACCAAAGTGTTTTTTGAAGAGCTTGCTAAAATGATAAGCATCATCATATCCCACCATTGCCGCAACCTCCTGAATACTTCCACCATATCCGGCTTTCAGCAATTCCTTTGCTTTTTCCAATCGAATATTAATAAGATGACGAATGGGTGTATCTCCTGTTTCGCTCTTGAAAATCTTGGAAATATAGAACGGACTCAAATACATATTTTCCGCAATTTGATCCAATGAAATCTTTTCACTGTAATGATCCTCAAAATAATTCAGAAGCTGTTCCACTACATATTTTTTGTTGGCGGATTCGAAAGCATATCCGTTCATCTGTTCCACCGGGTCGGATTGTTCGCGAATAATCAATAAAAGCAACTGAATCAGATAGCTTTTCAGCATAAAATATCTTCCCACCTTGGGTACGGCCTTCTCCGCCTCCATGGAGGAACAAATTTTAAAAATTTTCTGACGCAGTTCTCCGTTGGTGTGCATAATATATCCGCCATTGGGAACCGGCAGATAATTCACAGGATAGCCGGGAAACTGAATATCGTAAAATCCCACAAAAAACTCTGTGGTGTGAACCTCATTCTCCTTGCGAAGCAGAGCCTGATGGCGCACACCGGGATTAAAGATCAGCAAATCCCCTTCCTTAATCTCGTATATCTGGTCCTCTATATGATACTTTCCGGTACCGGACATTACAAAGGCAATCTCCACATGCTCATGGCTGTGATAATGCGCCTCATCCTCCACTCTGGTCCCTTTCCAGGTGTACCAGAAGGTGGGGTCCAGATTTTCAACCACAATTTCCTGTTTCTCCAACATCTCTTAAACTCCCAAACAACTATAATCCCAACATGTGAGTGGCCACTTGGAAATAAACCAAAAGTGACAAAGCATCTACGATAGTCGTAATAAAAGGACTTGCCATAACTGCCGGGTCAAATCCCAGTCTCTTCGCTCCAATCGGCAACAGACAGCCCACTATCATAGCCATCAATACCGCCATCAGCAAAGTAATGCAAACCACTAATGCAATCATTACCCCAACCTTATCAAAGACTAACAGCTTTCCAAAATTGGCAATGGACAAGGTTACGCCGCATAAAAGCGCAACTCCGATTTCCTTTAGCAGAACTCTCGGTACATTCTTGTAGGTTATCTCTCCCAGTGACAAACCACGGATAATGGTCACGCTGGCTTGTCCGCCGGCATTTCCGCCGGTATCCATCAACATGGGGATGAAGAAGGTCAGTGCCGTGTACACGCTTAATGCATTCTCAAAGGTGTGAATAATTGCTCCGGTAAAGGTAGCCGATACCATCAAAAGCAATAACCACGGAATTCTTTTTTTATAGGTTTCAAACACAGAGGTTTTCATATATGGCTTATCGCTTGGCATAATAGCTGCCATCTTTTCCATATCCTCTGTTGCCTCTTCTTCCATGATATCCACGATATCATCGACGGTAATAATACCCACCAGACGGTTCTCGTTGTCCACAACGGGCATGGTGGTAAAGTCGTACTTTTTGAATTGCTTGGCAACCTCTTCCTGGTCCATCAGGGTATTGATTGCAATAACATTTTCGTGCATGATATCTCCGATAATCTCTTCATCATCACTGAGAAGCAGATAACGGAGGGCTACGGTACCCAGCAATTTTCGCTGAGCATCCAAAACATAACAAATATTAATGGTCTCGGAATCAAGACCTACCTTACGAATTCGTTCAATGGCCTGGGCTACCGTCAGATTATCTTTCAAATCCACGTACTCCACGGTCATGATACTACCTGCGGAATCCTCCGGATAACGAAGCAGGTGATTAATATCTCTTCGAGTCTCGCTGTTGGCATTGGCCAACAATCGTTTTACCACGCTTGCCGGCATTTCCTCCATCAAGTCGGCCGCATCATCGGCCATCAGGTTATTAATAATGTTTGCGGCTTCTTTTTCGGACAAAGATGTAATAATCTTCTGCTGATTGTCCACATCCAAATAGGAAAATACATCCGCAGCAAGATCTTTGGGCAAAAAGCGGAACACACGAAACATATCCTCTTCCTGTAATTGCTCCATAAGACCTGCAATATCCGCATCATTTAGCTCTTCCAGATACTGACGAACCTTGGTATACTGTCTGGTTTCCAAGAGTTCTTCCAGCTCTTCAAGTGCCTTCATTTCCTCCATAGCAAATCTCCTTGTGTGGTTTTATTATGATACAACTTCGCCCGGGGGCCGAACTATCCGAATTTCCTGTCATAAAAAACCACCACCTTTCCATTTGCTTTGCGTATTCTTTAACCCATAATATTTTAATCTTTAACAGGGGGATTTGTCAATAAAATACCGCCCCTCCAACACTTGTATTTCTACCTTTCCGTTGGTTGCATCCATCATTTCTTTTTGCAGGGATCCAAGCTCCTGTGCCGGAATCAAAAGCTGCAATTCCACCATATCCGCATAATTGCTTCCCAATGGTTCTATCTTTCTTTGGCCCAGCAGATACAGGATTTTGCCGATGCCGTTATAGTCCGTCTTTACGTTGACCTCATAGCCGAAACGATTCACTGCGCTCTCGCAGGCAAGCAGGCCTTCCTTGACCGCCTGGGTATATGCCCGTACCAATCCTCCGGTTCCCAAAAGAGTCCCTCCGAAATAGCGGGTGACCACCACGCAGACATTTCGGATTTCTTCTCCCAAAAGCACCTCCAGCATGGGTTTCCCCGCCGTTCCACCCGGCTCTCCGTCATCGGAAAACCTGGCCAGTTCCCCTCGGCTTCCCAACACATAAGCATAGCAGTTGTGTCTGGCATCCCAATATTTTTTCTTCATTTCTTCGATAAAAGCAAGCGCGTCCTCTTCCGTTTCCACAGGGCGTACCGTTGCGATAAATCGCGATTTCTTCTCTACGATTTCTCCCTGACCGCCCTCTGTCAGGATCCGATAGGGGTCCTGCATATTATTTTCCCGATTCTCCATGGATATCCTCTGAATTGTCTGAAATCTTTTTAAAAATACCCTTTTAGGATAGCATATTTTTCGCCAAAAGTGAAACAATTCTTATAGAAAGAACAGAAATTGTGAAATATTTAAGAAAGCCTTTATTTACATATTCATTTTTGCTATAATGTAAGAAGTTTTGTATATCCAGAAAGGAAACAGCTATGAATTACGGAAAGCACGGTGTCCTTGCAAAGCAAAGGGACCTTAATTCTACCGGCGTTAAGTGGGGTAGAAAAATATTATTGGCTTTATTCAAAATCACACTGATTGCCTGTATCGGCATTGGCATATGCGGTGCTTCACTGGGCCTGGGTGCCTTCCGAGGCATTTTGGAAGATACCCCTTCCATTCGACTCAGTGATGTTGTGGCCGTAGGCGAGGCTACCATTGTCTACGACAACAAAGGAAATGAAATCGACCAGTACATCAGCCAGAATTCCAATCGAATTTATGTAACCAAGGATGAAATCCCGGATTTTCTGGGAAAAGCTTTCGTGGCAATCGAGGATGAGCGATTCTATCAGCACAACGGTATCGACTTTAAGGCGCTGGGACGTTCCGCTTATCAGTATTTGAAGACCGGTCAGACACAGGGTGGCAGTACCATTACCCAGCAGCTTTTAAAGAATACAATTTTTACCAGTTGGACTTCCGAAGGTAAAAATATGATCAAAAAAATCAAACGTAAAATTCAGGAACAATATCTTGCTTTGGAGATTTCCAAGAATTTTACCAAGGACGAGGTATTGGTGCGTTACATGAATGCGATCAACATGGGCCAGAATACCCTTGGTGTAGAATCTGCATCTCAGCGATATTTCGGAAAATCCTGTATTGATTTGACCCTTTCCGAAGCCGCCGTTTTGGCCTGTATCACCCAGAACCCTTCCGGCTACAATCCAATCACCCATCCGGACAATAATAAGCGCCGACGTGAGGACTGTTTGAACAATATGCTCCGTCTGGAATTTATCACCCAGGCCGAATATGATGAAGCAATTGCCGACACCGATGCGGTTTATGAGCGAATCGGTCTCTATGATACCAGTTATAAGGTCAGCAGCAGTACCACCGGTTCCTATTTCTCCGATGCCGTATTTGAGCAGGTTCGAAGCGATTTGGTCAATAAGGCCGGCTACTCTCAGTCCATGGCAGAAACCATGTTGACCTCCGGCGGTCTTCGTATTGAGACCACCATGGATCCCGATATCCAGAAAATTTGTGATGAGGAATTCGCAAATCCGGCCAATTATCCCGAGAACCCTCGCTGGTTACTCTCCTATGCATTAACGATTTACGACGAAAACGAAAAAGCACATAACTATAGTCAGGAAAACATGGTTTCCTGGTATAAATTCAATAAAGACAAGAGTTTCAGCTTAATCTTCAACACACAGGAAGAAGCTTATGCTGCCATTGATTTGTATCGAAACACCATGATTTCCGAGTTGGGCTTAAGCGAAGATCATGAGAAATACGAGGAGCGTGTATCCATGACTCCTCAGCCCCAGTCCGCAGTCGTTGTGTCCGATCCCACTACCGGCTATGTGGTAGCTCTGGTAGGCGGTAGAGGTGCCAAGGAAGGTCGACGTACCCTAAACCGTGCCACTTCCGCTCTTCGTTCTCCCGGTTCCACCTTTAAGGTGCTTGCTGCATTTGCTCCCGCACTGGATTGCTCCGGACAGACCCTGGCCACTGTTTACAACGACTCTCCGTTTAATTACAACGGCGGTACTCCGGTACGTAACTGGTATGATGATTCCAGCAATCCTTATCGTGGTATCAAAACCATCCGTGATGCGATTAAGGACTCCTTAAACATCGTCGCTGTCAAAACACTGACCGTTATCTCTCCTCAGCTTGGCTTTGACTACCTTTCCAATTTTGGATTCACCACTTTGGAAGAAGGTCGTTATGTAAACGGTAAATGGATGACTGATATCGTTCAGCCCTTGGCGTTAGGCGGTTTGACCAACGGTGTTTCTCCTTATGAATTGAATGCAGCCTATGCATCCATTGCAAACGGCGGTGTATATATGGAACAAAAGCTATACTATCGTGTAACCGATTCCGACGGAAATGTTATTTTGGACAACACCAAGCCCCACAGCCATCGCGTTATTAAAGAAACTACCGCTTACCTGTTAACCAGTGCCATGATTGATGTAGTAACCGGCGGTTCCGCTACCTCCTGTCGATTTGATAAGGAAATGGCAATTGCAGGTAAAACCGGTACCTCCTCCGAATATCATGACGTATGGTTCTCCGGTTTCACTCCTTATTATGCATGTACCATTTGGACCGGATATGATAACAATGTAAAGATGGGCACGAAAAAGCCGTATTATGAAACCGGTGTTTCCAAAGCCCTGTGGCGTGCTATCATGGGACGTATTCACGAAAATCTGGAAAAGATTCCCACCTTTGACATGCCAAGCGGTATTGTGGAAGTCGCCGTATGTAAGAAATCCGGAAAACTTCCGTTTGAAGGCCTTTGCGATGTACTGGGTTGTGTCCACAACGAATACTTTACCGAAGGTACTGTTCCCACAGAGATTTGTGATATTCACTATATGGGTGAGATTTGTGCTTACGACAATTTACCCGCCAGTGCAGAGTGTCCTTTCAAATATGAAGGCTATTGCGAGAAACCTCTCCTGGAAAGAGATGAACTGATTACCGGTTCTACCATGATTACCGAGAATGAGGACGGTACACAGACCATTACCACTCCTCTTACCTCTACACAGTGTCAGCACAATGCCACCTTCTTCTTAGATCCTGCCGCCAACGAGATATTGGCACAGCAACAGGCAGAAATGGCCGCCAGATAATTTATAAACAAACGAAAAGGGCAACTGCAAATTGTGAGGTGACCCCAAAAAGTTAGA
>DCGY01000086.1 GCA_002314715.1 Lachnospiraceae bacterium UBA1766
CGGTTGTAAAACTCATTTCTTGGAAGTTATTTTACAGTAAAAGTACATAATTGTCAATCCGAATTTTCGAAAAATATTTGCACGTACTAGCAACGTCAAGACGGTTATACTTTTACGGGGGTAAAAATTCTCTCGTATGAGTACAAGGGGGATAAAAATGCAAATTGTCCCAGAGGGTTTTATGCGTGTGGTTCAGAATGGAAAAGCCTCTGAAAAGCATTATAAAATATTTATATGGTCATTGGAGAACCTGATTATCAAGAAAAAATGTTGGTATGAACTGTCATATAATGATATAATTGGGCTCGTAAAGGAAATTTTTCAAAGAAAGGAACAACTAATATGGCTTCAAAATATACAACAAACAAATCTCTTAACATCGGTCTTATTGCAGAAGCGATTGAAAAAGGGGTCTTAGATGTAAACGACCCTGCTTTTCTTAATATTATAGAAAATGCTATTGGACAAAAGATAACTCCAAGAAACCCGGCAGACCCAACAAAACTTGACCCTGAATATTTGCTTTCAAGAATGAATCGTAATCAGGCGAGAGAAAGCAACAACGGAGTTGTTGAAACAAAAAAAGCAGTGACTGTTCAAACAGACAAGGGAGCTGTAAAAATGCCGGTAGTTAAAACAGAGCTTCCTTTGTGGCTTGACAAAAAGTATTCAAAAGAAGAAATGTACAAGATGGCAACAGAATCAACAGACAAAAAGATTATGGGTAGCCACGTTCTTAAAAACAAAGACTTTTCTACAGATATGAGACTTGCTATGAAAAAGTGGGCTACTCCTGAACTTTTTGAATACATTTCAATGAAAGGACCGAGAGCAGAAGCGGAACTTAGAGCAGCAATGTATCCACTGGATGTAGGATTTGAACACAGAATATTCAGATCAGACGGAAGATATTATATGGTTCCTTACATTACCATTATGGTCCCTGATGATAAAATTGCAGACCACAATAAAGGATTTGGTGATGCAAGAACCTGTGCAACTTCTTATTCATTTTACTGTAATCAGTATAACGAAGTTCATTGTATCCCCGGAGATGTTGTAAGGGTTTATTCTGAATCTGAGTACAGAAATTACGAAGAAATGAGAAAAGCTTCGTTTAAAGATTTCGTATCAATGAAAGACCTTTCACTTAGAGTTCCGTTGGTTCATCCTAAAATGGGAGAAAGACAGTATTCTATTATTGATTTTAACGGTACGGAAGGCGGTCTTGAAAAACGTAAATTTGGTCACGATTATCACTGGGTTCAGTGGAAAGATATTACAAATTTTTACGACAATGGAAATGTCGATTTTGATGGATACTGGGGTACTATTCCAATTGATAAAAGAATTGAAATTGATAAAGCAGGAAAAGAAGCTATTGCAAAAATTCACAGTGAACTTTTAAATGAAAGTGAAATGATTCCTCATCACTTTACATTGCACTATGATAAATACAAGGCTGAATCTTCTAGTTATGAACGTGATGAGTATTACAGAGACGGAGACACTGGTGAGTGGGAACAGCTGTAAAGGAGTGTTTTAATGAGAAGAAACGAACTTTTTGTAAAAGCTATGGGATACTATGGAAACAACAGAGTAGTTAGACTTGATTGACCCACCCCAAAAGAGACAGATACCATGATTTTGTACCTTGGAATAAAATAAAGAAAAAGGAACTTGAAAAGGCTACATAATAAATATGCAAGAAAGTACGGATTAAGAAAATGGCAAAGTTTACAAACAGTATCGTTTACAAAATTCTATCATTAATCATTTATATTGCTTTGTTTATGTGGATGAATTCGGTTATTTCGAATTCTGATCTGGGGAATGCAGGCGTACAAAGCACCGTTGATGCAAATGCGAATAAGAACACGGTTGTACAGGAGGAACCAAGCGTACCCAATATTTTGGATGACCAGATAGATTGCTTTCTTTCAGAAATAAGCGCTTGGCTTGACGAAGATGAGTATTACAGTTATGCGGTAACGGATTACGATCAGGATGGAAACCTTGAACTGGCCAGAACAATTGTAATGGGTTCGGGTGGATTTAGTAAGAGTGATTTTTTTGAATATAACAACGGTCACTTGGAGAAGATTTCTTTTTCCGAAGAATATGAGTACAGCCAACCGGATCCATCTGTAAAAGCTGCCGACTGCTATTATGATCCAACCGAAAAGGTTTTTTATTACTATCTGGTAGATACGGCCAGAAACGGATCTATGCAAACTTTGAAAACATATTATTTATTTTCTTTTGGCATTGAGAATAAATTATCTATCAAAAAGGTAAAAGCAAAGTATATCGAACATGATAATTCTACCGGCGAAGACAGTTATGTATTTTATGACGCCGACAAAAACGAAATCGAAGAAGAGAGATTCAATGCGATGGAAGAGGAGCTTCTTCCCGGCAGTATTAAGAAGAGATGTTCCTTTAAGTGGATCAAGGGATCTGAAATGCGAAAAAATACTTTGGAAAAAATGTATGAATCCTGGGCAGGATTTAAGATGGAGGACAAATAAATGAGTGGAATATATGCGTCATATTGCAATCTTATGAAATATGTTGATTTGTTTGTTCACCCTGTTTGGAGTTATTTCAGAGAAATGAGTGGCTTTGGACTTTTCCTTTCCACAATTGTTGTAATTGTTATTGCCGCGGTTTTGTATTACATTACCGACAGCTGTTTGTTGGAATTGCAGGGAGGCAACAGTACTGTGGGAGTGTATCTTTGGATATGTAAATTGTTGTTTCTTCCCATGGTAGCATTTATGGGAATGATATTTACCTTCGAAGGGATGAAGGACGGAAATGTTTTTACAACCTTTTTCATTCGAAGCAATACCAGCATATCCTTAAGTAATATTGCCGAATGGGGAATGCCCTTTGCGGAAATTATTTTGGTTGTAATAGCGGTTCGTTTTTTTGCTGCTTTATTATATTGCGTCCTGAAATTGGATATATTGGAGCTGCTGCGATTGCTTTTCGGTATGCTGGCAGCACTTCTTGTGGGAATGTGCGTGGGCAGAGTATTATTATCTATGATGGAAGCAGACAGCCATCTCATCATTCTTCTGGGAAATCTCCTGGGACTGATTATTTCTTTCGCAGGAGCACTGATATTTGCGATTGGATTGACAGCATGGATCAGGGATATCTTCCGGCCGATTGGTAGCTTTTTCCTTGATGCCTATCATAGGGCAGATGTAACTTTAGTGGATAAGCAGGGCAATTATTACCATACGAACTGGTTTCTTTTGGCGACAATTTATCTGGGAAGTTGGAGATTGGGTTAACTTTTTTGAAAAAATGTCGATATAGATAATAACAAAAAACATATCGACATTTTCACAAAAGTGAACAAGAATCGGTGCAGGGTTGGAGGGTTTCCGGCTTTGCAAAGATGGTTTCATGGTTGGTGAAAACGGTCCGAAAGGAGTGTTCCCGTGAATCGTTTTATAGGATGAGAGAGGCTTTTTCTGAATAAGAAGAAGCCTCTTTCATTTTTATAGAATTCCGGCAAAAGCTGTCTCATTCCCAAAGGAGAAAAAAGCTTTTGAAGTCAAAAAGTTTTTACTGTCATTCTACGGAATATATGTTAAAATATTTCCGAAATGACAAATGATGTTAATATACATAATGAATTGTTTTTGGTAAAGGAGATATGAATGAAAAATTTAAAGATCGCTACAAGAGTCAGCCTATTGGTTCTTCTGGTATTGATTATCGGTTTTTTGGGATTATGGTTTGCGGTTGATAATCGTTCTTCCGTATTGGTGGGCGATATGATCGAGGGCCAGATGCAGGATGCCGTACATACCAGAGCCTATATCATTGACAATTATGTTCAATCCGCAGAGGAGTATATGATTGCTTTTGCCAAGAGCGACGAAGTGCGTAATTTGTTAAAGAATCCGGATTCGGAGGAATTGACCAAAAGGGCACAGGAGTACACTGTAGAGTTTGCTGCGGTAAAGGGCGTGTTTGAAGGACTTTATATTGCTACTCCGGAGACGAAAATTTTGACACATACTTCTACCGGAGCAATCGGTATCACCACCAGAACCGGTGATAGTTTAAAGCAGATGCAGGATACCATTCTTTCCGTGGATAAGTTAACCAATTTAGGTATTATGAAATCCCCGGGTACCGGAAATATGTGTGTTTCCATGTACTACCCCTTGTTTGAAGGAAAGAAGTGTATTGGTTATGTTGGCGGTGCGGTATATGCGAATCAGTTGATGGATTCCCTTCTTTCTTTGGAGGTGAAGGGTCTTCCAAACAGCCAGTATGTATTCTTAAATGCTTCTACCGGCGAATACCTGTATCATGAGAACGAGGAATTGTTATGTACTGTTACCGAGGATAAGGGTTACATAGAGATTATCGAGGGCCTCCAGAAGGAAAAGCTTTCCGATACGGGACTTATGACCTACACGGATGAAGCGGGTGTGGAGCAGGTTGTAGCTTATCAGTATCTTCCCGAAAGAGGATGGATGTTTGCGATTCGTGATACCTATGACAATGTCTATAAAGCACTTAGTAAAATCAAATTGGTAACCGTTATTTCCTGTGGAGTAATCGGTGTGGTAGTTATTTTATGTCTGATTATCATTCTTTCAAGACTGAGTGTAGAGTTGGGACTGATTCGTTCTGCCATTGAGAAGCTGGGTAAAATGGATCTTTCTGCGGATAAGACATTGGAGAAATACAGTGGCCAAAAGGACGAAATCGGTATTGTATGCGATGCCTTAAAGGTGACCTGTACGAATTTGCGAAAGTATATCAGTGAAGTGGACTTGCAGTTATCCAATATGGCAAACGGTGATTTCAGCCAGAGCAGCAATATGATGTTTGAAGGAGATTTCAGAACCTTGCAGGTTTCTTTGGCAAAGATTCAGAGTGCATTGCACGACTCTTTCCTGGAAATCGGCTCCGTTACCAAGGAATTGGCAGTTGGTACCCAAAGTGTTTCTTCCGCATCGGCGTCCCTGGCAAATGCGGCCAGCAATGCCTCCAATCTGGTTTTGGATATTGATGAAAATATTGGTCAGATTACCAAGCAGTTGGCAGAGTCGGCTGATTTCGCCGCTCAGGCACAAAACCAGAGTCACGATGCTTCCAAACTGGTACAGATCAGTCAGGAGAAGATGGATACATTGAATCAGGCCTTAAAGGATATCGATCGTGCGGCAAGCGCTATCGAAGGAATCAGCGGTCAGATTGAAGGAATTGCAAAGCAAACCAATATTTTGGCATTGAATGCATTGGTAGAGGCTTCCCGCGCGGGAGATGCGGGTCTTGGATTCGGTGTGGTTGCGGATGAGATTCGTATTCTGGCGGCTCAATCCAATGAAGCTTCCGTAAATGCTTATAACTTGATTCAGGAAACCCAGAAATCCGTCGAAATCGGTATGCGTATCGGCAAAGAAACCTCCGATTATCTGTCTCAGGTAGTGGCGCAGACAGCGACCATTGATGAGAAGGTTGGAAAGATTGCAGAGACCACACAGATTCAGAACGAAAAAGTTTCCAGCATCAATGCCCGATTGGAAGATATCAGCAGAACTGTAGAAAGTACTGCGGCCATGGCCCAGCAAAGTGCGGCAGCCAGCGAAGAACTGGACGGACAGGCAACGGTACTTCGTAATAATATAGAGAAATATCGTGTATAAAGTATCAAAAAATAAATGTGAATGAAAAATGCAATGAAATGTGGGGTTTAAAATGAAAAAGAAATATTTGTTTTTATCATTGGTATTGACAGTTGGATTATTGGGCGGTTGCGGTAATACCGCGCAACCACAGGAAGAAAGCAAGATAGAGGTATCGGTGGTAGCATCTACGGAGGAAAGCAGCGAATCTTTGGAAAGCAGTCAGGAAGAGTCTTCTGTGACAGAAGAAAGTTCTTCTACGGAGGAAAGTAGTGTGCCTCAGGAAGAGGAGGAATTTACCTTTGCCACCATGGTTCCGTCTAAATATATTACCGCTTACAGCGGTGAGGGCGGTACCATTGAATTGATTACCTATATGGCCAAGGACTATATAGGCGAGGGAGAAGATGTCGAGAAGAAAGCATATGTTTATCTTCCGGCAGGCTATGATGCTTCCAAGCAGTACAATGTGCTTTACTTGATGCATGGTATCGGTGGTAGTGAAGTGGAATGGGGTCTCAACAATGAAAAGAGCTCTCGTGTAAAGAAAATAATGGATAATTTGATTGGAAACGGAGATATCGAGCCATTTATCGTGGTTACTCCAAACGGACGTGCAATGGCCAACCAGAACAATGGCGGTAATGATCCTTTTTATTTGTTTGGCCTGGAGCTTCGTAATGATTTAATCCCCTATATGGAGAGCCATTATTCCACTTATGCGCAGTATGATGAAAACGGTTACGATTTAACTGCAACCAGAACTCATCGTGCAATGGCCGGACTTTCCATGGGCGGTATGCAAACCATTAATATCGGTATTTGCGAGTGCATGGATTTGTTTAGCTGGTACGGAGCGTTTTCTGCAGCACCCACCTCTTATACAGCCACCAAGGTTGCAGAGGTAATCGATGCCTCCGATTATACCATTGATTATTTCTACAATATTTGCGGAACAGAGGATAATATCGCCTATGCCAGCGCCAGCGGTGCGGCAAAGAGTCTTGCTTTCTTCAGTGAACGTATGACGGATGGCGAGAATTTTACCTGGCAGGAAAAGGCCGGTGGACATGATTTTAATATTTGGTATTTAGGTTTTTATAATTTTGCCAGAGTAGCGTTTACAGAAAAATAAGGAAGGGGAGTTCCCTTTTGAAAGAACCGGAGATTGTTTTTGGATAATCTCCGGTCTTTCTTTCGAATTTGGTTGAAATCGGAGGATATTATGAATACATTGGATCGTTTTCTTCAATATGTCAAAATAGATACCCAGTCGGATGAGGATTCAAATACCCATCCAAGCACCACAAAGCAGCATCAATTGGCCCTACTTCTTTCGGAGGAATTGCAGGCTATGGGTGCACAGAATGTTTTTTATGACAGGGAGAATTGTTATGTGTATGCTACCATTCCCCCATCTGAAGGGTATGAGACCAAAAAAATATTAGGATTTATTGCGCATATGGATACCTCTCCTGCCGTAAGCGGCGAAAATGTTTTGCCCAAAATCGTCAAAAACTACGATGGAGGCGACATTTTGCTGAATGAGAAGCAGGATATTTGGATGAAGGTATCGGATTTCCCGGAGCTTTTAAAACTTCAGGGGGATGATTTGGTGGTAACGGATGGCACCACCTTACTGGGAGCGGACGATAAAGCCGGAGTATCTGAAATTATGTCCATGGCAGAAGCTCTTCTTAACCATCCGGAGTGGAAGCATGGGCCGATTCGGATTGCATTTACGCCGGACGAGGAGATTGGCTGCGGTACCGACTTTTTTGATTTGAAACGGTTTGGGGCTGATTTTGCCTATACGGTGGACGGCGGAGCCTTGGGAGAGTTGGAGTATGAGAATTTCAATGCGGCTTCCGGAAAGCTGATGATTAAGGGCAGAAATGTCCACCCCGGCTCTGCCAAAGGAAAAATGATCAACTCCATTTTGGTGGCCCAGGAGTTTCAAAGCCTATTGCCGGTGTTTGAAAATCCTATGTATACGGAAGGTTATGAAGGATTTTTTCATTTGGACCGAATCAGTGGAACTGTGGAGCAGACTGTTTTGGAGTACATTATCCGAGACCATGACAAAGCTTTGTTTGAGCAGAAAAAAGAGACTTTCCAAAAGTGTGCAGCCTTTTTAAATCAAAAGTACGGTGACAAAACAGCGACGGCACAGGTAACGGATTCCTACTATAACATGAAAGAACCTATGAAGAATCACATGCATCTGGTGGAAAATGCCTGTCTTGGAATGAAAGAATTGGGCATTACACCGAAGATTTCGCCTATTCGGGGAGGCACGGACGGAGCCAGACTGACCTACCTGGGACTGCCTTGCCCCAATTTGTGTACCGGAGGAGCCAATTATCACAGTCGTTTTGAATATGCGTCGGTGCAGTCGATGGAAAAAACAACGGATCTTTTGATTTGGTTGTGCCAAAAATATGGGGAATGATTGGGAATGAAATAGGAATAAAACCCAGGAATTGTCAGAAAATTTACCCGTCTTTGTTTGCGAAAAATGACAAATCATGATACAATAGCCGGATAGAGTAATTCGGGCATAGGAGTTGGAGACGTTTATGAATTTAAATCAGGTATTGGCAACCTATGACAGTATGTTTGGAAAAAACAGTATGCAGGAAATCGACGCATATTTAACCAATCAAATTCAGGTGGCATTTTCGGAGAAGGATTCCTTGTCCGCGTTGTCTTTACTGAGCGAGATGACAAGCTTCTGCAGGGATACAAGTCAGAAGGAAAAGGGGATTGAAACCTGTAAGCAGCTCTTGGAATTAATGGCCGAATTGGATATGACGGGAACGCTGGAATATGCTACGGCCTTATTGAATATTGCAAGCGCTTGCAGAGCCTTCGGAATGCTGCAGGAAAGTCTGGCTTTTTTTGAAGAGGTAGAGCGGGTTTATTTGGAGAAGCTGGAGCCCTTGGATTACCGATTTGCGGGATTGTATAATAATTGGGCTTTGCTGTATCAGGAGATGGGAAACTTTCGGGAGGCCGAAAGCAAAGAAAAAAAGGCGCTTGCCCTTATTGATCAGCTTCCCGATACGTCGATTCAAAGAGCCACTACCAGGTCCAATCTGGCCACCACGCTCCTTCAACTTTCACAGGAATTGGAAAAGGAAGGCAATCTTTCCGATGCCGAAAAAACCTACCGGGAAGCCTTGGATTATTTGCAGGATTCCATCGCACGCTTTGAGAAAGAAGGCGGAGATGATTATCATTTCGGATCTGCTTTGGCGGCCATGGGAGATGCCTATTTTATCAAAAAAGAATATGAAAAATCGGTTCCCTATTACGAGAGAGCCTTGTCGGAGCTCTTGAAAAATATGGGAAAAGGAGAATATTACAGACGCGTAAAGGAGCATCTTACCCTGGCAAAAAAGGCAGCCGGAATTTTGACGGAGGAAGAATTCCGGCGGAATCTTGACCGTTGCAGAGCTTTTTATGAAACCTACGGAAGGCCTTTGATTCAGACAAAATACGCTCAATATGAAAGCCGGATTGCAGTCGGCTTGGTGGGAGAGGGTTCGGATTGCTTCGGATTTGATGATGCGATTTCCTCTGACCATGATTATGGCATCGGTTTTTGTATGTGGGTGACAAGAGAAGACTTTGCCCAAATCGGAGAAAGTCTGCAAAGGGATTATTTGTCCTTAATCCGGGAATACGGATCCCGGGAACAGGAGACGGTAGACCCTCATTTGCAGGAGCGCAGAGGGGTATTTATCATAGAGGATTTTTACGGAAATCTTTTGAATCTTTCTTCCTGGGAGGAGGATTTTGACGAAAGTACCTGGCTGACAATTTCGGAGCATTTATTGGCCTGCGGGGTAAACGGTGAGGTTTATCGGGATGATTTGGGAGAATTTACCCGGATTCGCAGAAAACTGATGGCTCATTATCCGGAAAAAGTACGCAGAATGCGTCTGGCAAAGGCACTTCACGAATTTTCCCAGAATGCCCAAAGCAATTATGCCCGTATGATGGCAAGGGAAGATTATGTTACGGCCTCTCTTTGTGTGGCACAGGCCCTAAAGTCTGCCATGGAAATTTTGTATTTATTGAAGAAAACCTATGCCCCATACTACAAGTGGATGCGAAAGGGTCTTGAGATGCTTGATTTTCCTGCCGAGCTTTTGGAAAATATAGACAGGATTGCCTGTCTTCCGTTGCAAAAGGACAGCTGGAAAGGTAAAAAATACAGCCCCTATGAGTTAAATACAGAGGATGCGATAGTGGTTTCCCTGGAGAAGCTGGCAAGAGATATTTTAAATCAAATGCAGTCCGGAACCGCTCCGGTAAATTTGGGAACCGCTCCCGCAGATTACAGACAGGATCCTTTTTTGGATTTATACAGTCAGGAATTATTAAAAAATCCGGAAGGAAAAGAGGAACAAATGGAACAGGAAAAAGAAGTTGATTTTGAAGAATTGGTAGACACCATTGTGAAAATGGAGTGGAAGCAATTTGATAAGGTGCGAAACGAAGGTGGAAGAGCCAGCTGCCAGGATAATTGGGAGACTTTTTCCATTATGAGAAAGAGTCAGTATCTGGCATGGCCCATGGAATTGGTTCAGGCCTATCTTCGGGATTTGATTGACGCAGATTCCAGAGGCTGGAACATGATTATGGAGAAGTACGGAAGAATGATGGAATCGACTGTGCCGGAAAAATATGCACAGCTTTCCAAGGAATTTCCGGAAATCAATGAGCGCAGAAAAAACATCCAGGAAACGATTATCGCCATTCAGGTAGAATGGATGGAGGAGTTTGCCACCAGGTATCCGAATTTGGCCGGAAACGCCAGAAGTATTCATACTACGGAGGATACGCCTTACAATACCTCTTATGAAACCTATCTTCGTGGGGAAATCAGCACCTATTCGGAATATACCCTGTTCCTTTACGGGCAGTTTATTGTATCCTTGAAGCAGCAGGGAGAAAATTTGGCACAACATATTTTACAAAACACGGCACATTTATACGGATATCATACCATTGAATCGGCGGAAGAGGGATTAAAGGCCAATCCCATAGTATGTTCCCTGCGGAAAGAGTAATTGGTTTGATTTTAGGGATGTCGCATGTCATGAGTAGAGAGGAGAAGGAAAAATGAAAAAATTATGGATTATTTTAGGTAGTATCGGAGGCGTTATTTTAGCTGTTTTGGTTTTTTGGAGCCGAATTGCGGACCTGTTTGGCAGTGTAATGAATCCCGTATGCTATTATGGCTGTCCAAATTCCAAGAAGGTGGATAAATTGATATTAAAGAAGAAAACCGGAGAACAGGCGGATGAATGATCTTTGGTATCTTCTGATAGAGATTACAAAGAAATGTAATGCGGGATGTGAACATTGTGGCAGCAGGTGTGATCTTACCGGGGAAGATGAACTGTCAAAAGACGACATTGTGACCCTGATGAAGGATATCAGGAAAAATATCGGGAATCATGTCATGATTAATATCAGTGGGGGAGAGCCGCTGATGCGCAAGGATTTGTTTGATATTATGACACAGGTTTCCGGGTTGGGTTTTGATTGGGGTATGGTCAGCAATGGGGTACTGATTACGGAGGAAGTAATCCGTAAAATGAAGAAGTCCCATATGAAGACGCTGACAATCAGCATTGACGGGGTAGAGGATACCCATGACAGGTTGCGTCATTTGCCCGGAGCATACAATCGGATTCTGGAGAATTTGATGCGACTGAAAAAGGCGCATTTTCTGGAGCATCTTCAGGTCACTTTTACCGCCAATCATGAGAATATTTATGAGCTTCCCTTGTTATATGAAAAACTTTGCGAAATCGGTGTGCATTCCGTTCGAATCGGCTTTGTGGATCCCATCGGTCGTGCCCGGGATCACAAAAACCTCTATCTAAATCGGGGGGAATTGCAATTTCTGATGGATTTTGTAAATCAGGCGAATTCCTTAAAAAGAGTTCCTATTGTGTGGGGCTGTTGTCACTATCTGGAAAACCGGGTGGAGGGAAGAAGGTTTGAATGCTTTTCGGGGATTCACGGTGCCAGCATTTTAAGCAATGGGGACATTTTTGTTTGTACCAGTGTGCCCAGACGACCGGAGCTTGTGGAAGGGAACATCAAAAAGGATGTTTTTTCTAAGGTTTGGGAAACCGGTTTTGTGTATGCCAGAAATCGGGATTTAACCTATTGCCAAGGCTGTAAGTATTTACCGGAATGTAAGGGAGACAGCTTGCATACCTGGGATTTTGAGAAGAAAAGACCGAAGTTTTGTTATAAAAGAGTTTTTGATTTGCAAAACGTGGAATTTGAGAATTATTTACGGAAGAAATATCCCCACCTTCGTCGAACGGAAATCGCTCCAAAAGGAGTGGAGGCCCGGATTTATATGGAACCGTCCGCTTATCGGGAAATGCGTAATTTCTTTCATATGGGAGAGAAGAGTCCCCTTTCCATGTATGAGCAGCAAATGGGCCTGGTAGGTTACCTTGTGGACAGGGATTATGTAATCAAATATGTTTTTCCTTCTTATATGGTTGCCAGGGACGAAAGAACGGCCTATTTTACCAGCCGGGTACTTCGGGATGCACAGAGTCAAACCCGGGTGATACAGGAGAATTTCCTGCAATCGGATGACCGGGAGGACTATGTAGGAAAGGGATTGCAATTTTTGGGATTTGCCCATAGCCATCCCGATCAGGAAGAACTGATTTACAGTCAGGGAGACGAGAAGATACACAAAAAACTATATAAGCGTTTTGGGGATTACATTGGTATTTTATTAAATCCATCTCTTGATGTTTTGGGCGCTTATTATGGGGAAAAAATGCATCAGGGAAGCCTGATTTTACTGGAAGAAGAATGAAGTTGAAAATATTATTGACTGCTATTAATGCAAAGTACATACATTCCAATTTGGCCATTTATTCCTTGAGGGCCTCTGCGAAGGAATACAAGGACTCTGTGGAATTGGCGGAATATACCATCAATCATCAAAAGGATTATATTCTGAAGGATATTTATCAGAGAAGGCCGGATGTTTTATGTTTTTCCTGCTATATCTGGAATTTGGACTATGTGGAATCCGTATCCAGAGAATTTCATAAGCTGTGTCCCCATGTGCCTATCTGGGTGGGGGGACCGGAGGTTTCCTATGAAGTGGAAGACTTTTTGAGAAACCATCCATACATTACCGGTGTGATGATAGGGGAAGGGGAAGATACCTTCCGGGAGGTATGCGGTTACTATAGGGAAGTGAAGTCCGGATTAAACAAGGCGGAAAATGGGACAAAAACCCTTGGAGACATTGAGGGGATTGCTTATCGCCGGGAAGATCAGGTGGTCATTACAAAGCAAAGAGCTCTTTTGGATATGAGCAAGCTTCCTTTCAGTTATGATACCATGGAGGATTTTTCCAACCGAATTATTTATTATGAAAGCAGTCGAGGCTGCCCGTTTTCCTGCAGTTACTGTCTTTCCTCCGTGGACAAATCCCTGCGTTTTCGTAATTTGGATCTAGTGAAAAAGGAGCTGACCTTCTTTCTGGAGCAGAAAGTACCTCAGATAAAGTTTGTAGACAGAACCTTTAATTGCAATCATGAACATGCCATGGCAATTTGGCAGTTTGTCAAAGAAAATGATAACGGAGTGACCAATTTTCACTTTGAAATCTCTGCAGATTTACTGAACGAAAAGGAATTGGAAATGATTTCGGATATGCGCCCGGGATTAATTCAGTTGGAAATCGGCGTTCAGTCTACCAATGAAGTGACGATCAAGGAAATCCACCGCACCATGAAGCTGAATCGGTTAAAGGAAGTAGTGTCGCAAATCAAGTCCTACGGAAATATCCATCAGCATTTGGATTTGATTGCCGGTCTTCCATATGAGGGATACCAAAGTTTTCAAAAGTCTTTTGACGAAATTTTTGCTCTTTGGCCCAATCAGCTGCAGCTGGGTTTTTTGAAGGTGCTGAAGGGTTCCTTTATGTACGAGCATGCCAAAGAATACGGAATTGTATACCATGAGGAACCGCCTTATGAGGTACTGTATACCAACTGGCTAACTTTCGAGCAGGTTCTTTTGATCAAGCGGGTAGAGGAGATGACGGAGGTTTATTATAACAGCGGTCAGTTTGAAATCACCATGAAATTGCTGGCAGCTATGTCCCACAGTCCTTTTGACTTCTTCCAAATGCTGGGCGATTTTTATGAAGAAAAGGGTTATTTTGCCATGAGTCATTCCCGTATTCGAAGATGCGAAATTCTGTTGGAATTTCTGGAGACCGGGGATACTCATTGGATGCTTGCAGAACAGAAAATAGATTTGGAGATGATTAGGGAAGCCTTGATTTTTGATCTGTATTATCGGGAAAATTGTAAAACCCGGCCATCGTGGGCTCCGAATCCTTCTGAATTTAAGGAAATGACCCATTTTTATTGTTCCAACGGAAAGCTTTCTCATGTAGAGCCGTTTCACTATCGGTTTCCGCAAAAGAATCAATGGGCAATTTCGAAGCTACCCCATCGTTTGGACAGTCCGGTTTGGATTTTGTTCCATTATGACCGAAGAGACCCGCTGGACCATCAGGCAGAAACGGAAGAAGTAAAGCAGTCCGAGAGAAAAAGGGATGAATAGTTTGGGAAATGGAAAGGAAACAGTTGCTATTTTGAATAAAAAAAGATAATATTATCCTGGAATAATGGAATTACTATATGCAAAAGTCAGTTTAGTGCATTTTCTGAATTAAGGGAGTGCAAAAATGAAGAAAAACGAAGGATTTATGGTCGGATTATATTCCGTGTTGGGTATTCTGATCAATTATTATGGGAAATATATATCGGAAACGTTAAAGCTTCCGTTTTGGCTGGACTCTTTGGGTACAGCCTTTTCGGCGTATTTGCTGGGACCTACCTGCGGAGCAATTGTGGGTGCAGCCGGTAATATTATGTACGGTATTAATAATCCGATGGCCTTTTTATATGCATTGGTTAATATTTCCTTTGGTATCGTAATCGGTATTTTTGCAAAGAAAGGATATTTTGAGGATATTTTTAAATCACTTTCGGTTGGTGTACTGATTACATTAATTTCCGTTTGTATTTCCACGCCCATTAACTGTATTCTTTATCATGGATCTACCGGAAACGTATGGGGAGACAGTATCCTTTTGATGATGAAGGATTGGGGAATTACCTGGGTAATCGGTTCTTTTGTGGCAGAATTTTTCCTGGACTTTTTCGATAAATTGTTGACGGTTTTTTGTTTGTATTTCTTTATCAAGGCGTCCCGCCATTTGAAGAAATATTTCTTTAATGCTTCTGTTTTGCTGTTGGGAATCTTCCTTTTGTTTACTGTTTCCGATCGTGCGGTTGCAGGGAATGATTATGAATCCTATATCCAGACGGTATACGGTAATGACAAGGGCTTACTAAGCGGTGAGGCCAACGATATCGCTGCTACCCAGGATGGTATTCTGTGGGTAGGTACCTATGCGGGACTCTATCGTTACAACGGACAGGAATTCCGTTATATGAATCAGTTCTACAGTGTAAAAAATGTCAATTGCTTATATACGGATGAGCAGGGAAGAATGTGGATTGGTACCAATGATAACGGTATTTCTGTTTGTATTAATGAGGAAATTACCCATACATTGGATGAAGAGGGAGGTCTGCCTTCCAACTCTGTAAGAAGTATTGTTCAGCAGGGCGACGGCAGATATGTTATCGGAACCAGCGGCAGCCTGGCCTTTATATCCTTAAACGGTATGGTAGTAGATGAAATTATACCGGAAATTAATTATGCCACTAGGCTTGCGGTGGACGAAAATAATCATGTAGCCGCTGTTACCGCTACCGGCGAGTTGTTTGTTTTGGACGGATCGAAGATTATTTCCAAGCTGACCGCCACCAAGACAGATGATTTCTTTTCCAGCTGTGAGTTTGACGAGCAGGGAAGATTGATGGTTGGAAGTGACAAGGGTATTGTATATATATATGAGATTTCGGAAAGTGGTCTTCGCCTGAAGGAGCAGAGACAAATTAATGACATTTCATCCATTAACTCCATTAATCTGACAGAAGACGGAGAGATTTTTCTTTGCGGTGAAAACGGTATTGTCTATCTGGACAAACAGGGTATTGCGCACCGGATTAACTGTGGAAGTTTCTCCAGCTCCATCGACCATATGATTTGCGATTATCAGGGAAATTTGTGGTTTAGCTCCTCCCGATTGGGTGTAATGAAGCTTTGCGATTCTGCCTTTGCGGAATTATATCCTTCTGTGGGTATGAGTGAAGTGGTTGTAAACAGTATTACCAGATTTAATGGAAAGCTGTATATTGGTACAGATAATGGTCTGGATATTGTAGATGAGCAGAAGCAGACAGCCGTTCATAATGAGTTGTCCGAAATGCTGGAGGGACAGAGAGTTCGTTGTGTAATGACGGACTCAAAGGGTAATTTGTGGTTATCCACCTATGGAAAAGGTATTATCTGCGTGGATTCCTCGGAAAATATCAGTGTATTTACCAAGGATATGGGAGCTACGGGAAGTAAGTTTCGTTTCTCCACGGAGTTAAGTGACGGAAACATTGCGGTTTCCGGTGATTTGGGAATTACTTTTATCAAAAATGGTCGTATCACTTATAAATTGGACAGTTCCAAGGGCCTGGAAAATCCGGTTATTTTAACCATGCTGGAATTGCCCAACAAGAACCTTTTGGCAGGTACCGATGGCGGTGGTATTGCCATTATTCGAAACGGAAAAGTAATTGGCCATTATACGAGAAAAGACGGACTCAGTTCCGATGTTATTCTCCGTATGGTTCAGGATAAGGATGCTCAGGGTGTGTTTGTGGTAACCAGTAATGCCATAAATTACCTGGATTATTCCAAATCAGAGGTCACCATCCGAGAGCTGAAGAACTTCCCATACAGCAATAATTACGATTTGTATGATGACGGAAACGGAAAGCTTTATGTTACCGGAAGTGCCGGTATTTACGTAGTCAATAAGGCAGATTTGCTTCGCGGATTTACAATCAATTGCGAACTTTTAAATTATTTGAGCGGACTTCGTGGAACTTTGGTTGCGAATTCCTGGAATTTCGTTGACGAAAATAATATGTGGTATTTGGCAAATGCCTCAGGCGTAACCATGCTGAATTTGGAGAGCTATAACTTTGCCAATCGTTCCTTCCGTATGATTTTACAAAGTATTACGGTAGACGGTACCGTTCGACAGGTAGATCGTTCGGAGGTTATTGAGTTACCCAATGGCTCCAACAATGTATCGTTAAAACCGGAAGTAATCAATTATTCTGCCGAGGATCCATATATTCGTTATTATTTGGATGGAGTGGACACCACCCCAAACATTGTTCGACAAAGTGAATTGAAGGAAATTGTATATACCAATTTCCCTTCCGGAAATCATAAATTTTATTTCGCAGTCATGAGTAATGATGGATCACAGGTTTTGGAGGAGCATGTTTACACCTTTGAAAAAGATGTGGAGATGCATGACCACTGGTGGTTCCGCTTGTATTTCTTTTTGGAATTGGTTTTGATTATTGCATGGTTTACCTGGTTTATCACCAGAACCGTGTTCCAAAGAACTTTGGCTTTCCAGCGAAAAGAAGTGGAATTTGCCCGTGAACAGATTAAGATGGGCAATGAAACCATTCTTGCGATTGCGAAGGCAGTGGATGCAAAGGATACCAATACCAGCCAGCATTCTACCCGTGTTTCCGAATACTCCGTACTAATCGGAAAGCGTCTGGGTTACAGCGATGAGGAGCTGGAGAATCTTCGAAAAGCAGCATTGTTGCATGATATCGGTAAAATCGGTATCCCGGACCGTGTATTAAATAAGTCAGCCAAGTTAAATGATGAAGAATATGCTTTGATGAAATCCCATGTTGTAATTGCGGGAGAGATTTTGAAGGACTTCTCCCTGATTCCCAATGTACAGGATGGTGCCATGTATCATCATGAGAGATGGGACGGCAAGGGTTATGCCCATGGATTATCCGGCGAAGATATTCCCGAGTGGGCACGTATCATCGGTATTGCGGATGCTTTTGATGCCATGACGGCTAACCGTGTTTACCGTAAAAAATTACCGTTCTCCGATGTATTGTCAGAGATTCGAAAAGGTCGCGGTACCCAGTTTGATCCCAATATGGTAGATTTGTTCCTGCAAATCATACGAGATGGAGAAATCAACATTGCGGAGATTTACGGAGAGGAGGTATCGGAATGAAAGGAAAATATGTAATTACATTTCTGTGCGCAATCGTACTCATTTTCGGTAACCTTCTGTATCATGTTCTGCAGCCTTCTTATGAAAAAAGCGTAACGGTGGGTTTTTTGTATATCGGTGATGCCAGTGATGCCTACACGAAGAACTTTATGAAGGCGCAGGAGGCGGTAAAAGAAACCTTTGGCAGCCAGGTAAAAACGGTTGTGAAATATAATGTTGCGGAAGGGGAAGCGGCAAATGAGGCAATTGATAGCCTAATTCAAAGTGGATGTGACATCATTTTCGGAACCAGCTTCGGTTATGGAGAAGCGATGAAGCAGCATGCCGAGAAAAACCCTAAAATTCAGTTTTGCCAGGCTAGCTGTTACAATTCCAAGGATCCGGAGTTGGACAATTATCACACTTTTATGGGATTTGCCCATGAAGGCAGATATGTTTCCGGTGTAGCGGCAGGAATGAAATTAAAAGAAATGATTAATAAAGGAGAGGTGGAAGGTACCCCTTGGATTGGCTATGTGGCAGCGTTCCCCTATGCAGAGGTTATTTCCGGATATACAGCCTTTTATCTGGGGGTACAATCGATTGTGCCGGATGTGCAGATGAAGGTGAAATATTCCAACTCCTGGAATGATTATAAAACAGAAAAAAGAATTACTAAGGATTTGATTGAAGAAGGCTGTGTCATTATTTCCCAGCATTCCGATACCACGGGTCCTGCAGTTGCCTGTGAAAATGCAAAGGGAGAACATGACGTGATTCATGTAAGCTATAATCAGAGCATGACCAGTATTGCACCGACTACCTCCCTGATTGGCTGTCGTATTAACTGGGAGCCTTATATTGTAGGGGCAGTAGATGCGATGCTTATGGAAAAGGGTATTGAAACTTGTGTAAAAGGTCGAATTTACGGCAATGATATTGGTGCAGGCTTTGGTCAGAATTGGGTGCAGATGTTGGAATTAAACGAGGTTTTGGCAGCAGAGGGTACCGTTGAAGCAATCGAAAAAACCATTGCTCTTTTTCAGGAGAACAGTACCTTTGAAATTTTCCGCGGAGAGTTTGTGGGCGTAAACCCTTATGATGAAACCGATACCTATGATTTACGAGAAGGTTTCCGTGAGGGTGAGAGTCAGTCTGCTCCAAGCTTTTGTTATGTTTTATCGGATGTAATTCATGTGGAAGAATAGGTTTTGGGAGAAGATTTATGCAAATCATGACAAAACGATTGATTCTTCGACCCTGGAGGGAATCGGATGCAGAAGTATTATATGCACTGGCCAAAGACAGACGTATTTCAGATGCGGCAGGTTGGCCTTCCCATAAAAGTGTAGAACACAGTCTGGAAGTCATTCGTACCGTTTTTTCCCTGCCGGAAAATTATGCGGTGTGTGAAAAAGAAGAAAATGTTCCGATTGGAGCCGTAGGGATTATGATTGGAGAGATCAGTCCTAAGGATCTCCCGAATACCCAGGGAGAAATCGGATATTGGATGGGCTTCGATCATTGGGGAAAAGGATATACCACAGAGGCAGTATCGGCCTTAATGGAAAGAGGCTTTGAAACACTTGGATTAGAGAAATTATGGTGCGGATATTTCGATGGAAATTTCGCTTCCAAGAGAGTACAGGAAAAATGTGGATTTCAGTATCATCATACCAATCAGGATGAGATGTGGGAGTTGTTACAGGAGATTCGGACAGAACATATTTCCTGCCTGACAAAAGAAGAATGGATAAAAAAAAAGATTACCGGTTATAGACATAGACTATAGCCGGTAATTGTTTTTATATATTTGATTATATCCTACCGATATAGTATGATTACATCAGAAACAAGAGAGAGCCAAAGCGAAACACTTTGGTAACAGATAATAATCAGATTATATGGAGGATATTTATTATGAGCAAAAAAAGTTTAGCAGAAAGAAATTTAAGTTTTGAGACCAAGCAGTTACATGTAGGACAGGAAAGTCCCGATCCCGTTACCGATGCAAGAGCGGTTCCGATTTATTTGACTTCTTCTTATGTATTCCATAACAGCGAACATGCAGCAGACCGTTTTGGTTTAAGAGATGCAGGTAATATTTACGGAAGATTAACCAATCCTACTCAGGGAGTTTTCGAACAGAGAATTGCAAGCCTTGAAGGCGGTGTTGCAGCTTTGGCAGTTGGTTCCGGTGCAGCAGCCTTGGCATATGCATTCCAGGCAATTGCACATGCAGGCGATCATATTGTAGCGGCAAAGAACATTTACGGAGGAACCTACAATCTTTTAGCACATACCTTACCGGATTACGGTATTGAAACTACTTTTGTGGATCCTTTTGATTACGATGCAATTCGTGCGGCAATTCGTCCAAACACAAAGGCAGTTCAGATTGAAACTCTTGGAAATCCCAATTCGGAAGTGGTTGATATTGAAAAGATCGCGAACATCGCCCATGAAGCAGGCATTCCTTTGATTGTAGATAATACCTTTGCTACTCCTTACCTGGTACGTCCCATCGAGTATGGTGCAGATATTGTAATCCATTCTGCTACCAAGTTTATCGGAGGACATGGTACGACCATCGGCGGTGTGATTGTGGATGCAGGTACCTTTGATTGGGCAAAGAGTGATAAGTGGCCTTGGTTAACCACTCCCAATGAATCTTACCATGGTGTGGTATTTGCCAGAGATACTGCTCCCGCAGCATTTGTAACCTATATCCGTGCGATTTTACTTCGTGATACCGGTGCTACTCTTTCTCCTGTACATGCATTTATTTTCTTACAGGGTCTGGAAACCTTATCTCTTCGTGTAGAAAGACATGTGGAGAATGCACTGAAGGTAGTAGAGTTTTTGAACAAGCATCCGCAGGTAGAGAAGGTAAATCATCCTTCCGTAAGCAGTGATCCGACCCAGAAGGAGCTTTATCAGAAGTACTTCCCCAATCAGGGTGGTTCTATCTTTACCTTTGAAATTAAGGGCGATGCAAAGACTGCACAGAAGTTCATCGACAATCTGGAGCTGTTCTCCTTACTGGCCAATGTTGCGGATGTAAAGAGCCTTGCGATTCATCCCGCTTCTACCACTCATTCCGAGTGCAACGAAGCAGAGCTTTTGGATCAGGGAATTAAGCCCAATACGATTCGTTTATCCATCGGTACCGAGAATATCAAGGATATCTTGGAGGATTTGGACGAAGCATTCAAGGCATTATAATGATTTCTGTAAATAATGGTTCTTTTTCGAGACTCACATTCCGGGATTTTTTGATGGAATGTGAGTTTCGCTTTACATGGGTTTCCTGGGTAAGTATAATAAAATAGACAGAGTTTCGGTTAAAAGTTGGCAGAGATTTTGTTTAGATTATGATTGGAAATGTGAGAGAAACCCATGACACTTACACAATTAAAATACGTTATTGAGGTTGCCAATGCGGCCTCCATGAACGAAGCGGCACATCGATTATTTATATCACAGCCAAGCCTTTCTGCGTCCATCAAGGAGTTAGAGGAGGAGCTTGGTTGTGATCTTTTTGTGCGCTCCAACCGGGGAATTAAGGTAACTCCCCACGGAGAAGAATTCTTAGGTTACGCCAGACAGGTGGTGGAGCAATACGACCTTTTGGAAAATCGCTTTATCTTCAAGGATAAAATGAAAAAGAAGTTTAGTGTATCCATGCAGCACTACACCTTTGCGGTGGATGCGTTTATCAAAATGGTAAAGCAGTTTGGTATGGATGACTATGATTTTTCGGTTTATGAAACCAGTACCGGCAGTGTCATCGAAAATGTACAAAGCTTCAAGAGTGAAGTGGGTATCTTATATTTGAACAGCTTCAATGAGCAGGTTCTTACCAAGCTGTTTGCAGAGAAGGATCTGGTATTTCAGAAGCTGTTTGACTGCCATGTATATGCTTATCTTTGGAAGGGGCATCCCCTTGCAGGTCAAACAAAGGTATCTTTGGAAGAATTATCCGAATATCCCTGCCTGGCCTTTGATCAGGGGGAAAAGAATTCCTTTTATTTCGCGGAGGAATTGTTCCCCACTCATGAGTACAAACAGATAATTCATGCCAGTGACCGTGCCACCTTATTGAATTTATTTGTGGGTATGAATGGTTTTACCCTTTGTTCCGGTATTATTTGTGAACAGCTAAACGGTGATGATTATTGTGCGGTCCGTCTGGATACGGAGGAGATTATGACCATCGGATACATTCAGCATAAGGGAATTCCTTTAAGTGAGATGGGCCAGATGTATATTCAGGAAGTTTTGAAGTATAAAGATAATGTATTGAAGTAGCCGGCGTTTAGGAGCAGGAAGCAAAGCGGATGGCAAAGGTCTGCTTTACAGAATTGCGGCAGGTTAAAGCCGATTCGGAAGGAAGGGTTTACTATGAGATTTACGGAACAGATTGATAACATGCAGTCGGAATTGATTTGTACCTTGCAAAGATTAATTGCCATCCCCAGTGTGGAAAAAAAGGGTGAAGCCGGTACACCTTACGGAGTAGCGGTGAAGAAATGCCTGGAAGAGGCTTTAAAAATCGGAGAAGAGTTGGGATTTCGCACCCAGAATATGGACGATATCGTAGGCTGGTGTGAAATCGGGGAAGGTCCGGAAATGGTAGCGGTTTTAGGCCACTTGGATGTGGTACCGGAAATGGACGGCTGGACCCATGGTGCTTTTTCGGGAGAAGTGGTCGGAAATCGCATTTATGGCAGAGGTACTACCGATGATAAGGGTCCTGTGGTAGCTTCCATGTACGCTTTAAAGGCGATTTTGGATGCGGGTGTACCCTTAAAGAGAAGAATTCGAATCCTGATGGGCACCAATGAGGAAACCGGATGCGAGGATATGAAATATTATTTGGCAAATGGTGGAGAGGTGCCGGTAATGGGCTTTACTCCGGATGGGGAGTATCCCTTGATTAACGGGGAAAAAGGAATTATCAGTGAGACCTATACCTTCCCTTTGCAGCAGACAGGAGAAATACAGGTTTGCGATTTCTCCGGTGGTGTGGCAGATAATGTGGTTCCCAATTATGCCAAGGCAGTTTTGATTTGTCCGAAGGACCTGGAATTTCCCGAAGAGGACGGAATTACCGTTACCAGGACAGAAAACGGTGCAGAGGTTTGGGCTAAGGGTCAGTCAGCCCACGGAAGTTTGCCGCAGGATGGTATCAATGCCATTGGCCGCTTAATGATTTATCTAAATCGTTTACCGCTTGTGGGAGATTTAAAGAAAGCAGTATCCTTCCTGGCAGAAAAAATCGGTATGGAATACAATGGTCAGGGCTTTGGAGTGGATCTGGAGGATGAGTTATCCGGTCATACTTCTTTTAATTTGGGCGTTTTGTTTGGGGATGAAAAGAATCTTGGTGTGAAGATAAACTATCGTTATCCGGTAACCTTCTGTTTTGAGGATTGCGGCCCAAAGGTACGCAAGGCCTTTGAAGAGCAGGGTTTTGTCCTGGGTGCGAAATTTTATAAAGATAAATTGTATGTACCGAAGGAGGAGCCTTTGGTGCAGAAGCTGTTGGGCGTGTATCGGGATGCAACGGGAGATACTTCCGAGCCAAAATGTATCGGCGGCGGTACCTATGCCAAGGAAATACCTAACATTGTAGCCTTCGGCTGTATGTTTGATGGGGATCCGGTGGTGGAGCATTGTCCGGACGAGTTTATTACCATCGAAAATTTAATGATTAATACCAAAATAATCGCCAATGCCATGGCTGCGTTGGCAGAAGAGGAATGATTTTCAATAATATCGTGTAAATTTGGGGGAAAATATGGAAGTAAAAGAGTTTGTTTTGGGAAGAATCAAGGTACAATATCTGATTTCGGAGGAAGGAAGAGCGTCTATGCTTTTACTTCCCGTAGAAACCCGGGCGAAAGAAGCCAAAAATTGGGAACTTGGACCCGGTAAGTGGGATGTTCGCGGGGAATATATACGGGAGTGGAGACAGGGTACCTTGGTACAGTTACACCTTCGTCATCATAATCGAAGCCGTGGAAACGGAATGACCATGAAGAATTCCCAAAGCATGGAGCTTTTGAAATTTCATAAGCAATGGACAGAAGAGGATCAGGGACAGACGAAGATTTGCACCCTGTTAAAAGCACAGGAAGGCTATCAGGTCCTGCATATACTGGGTTATGAAGAGGGTGTGGGAGCGCTTTGGTGCGAAACCTCGTTCCTGAACTTGAGTGAAGAGACATATGAGCTGGAAATGTTAAGCAGTTTCTGTATGGATGATCTGAGCCCTTATCAGGCAGACAATGACCAGACCGAAAAGCTGGCCTTTCATCGTTTTTACGGCAGTTGGGCACTGGAAGGAAGACATGTGTGCCAATCCATTGAGGATCTGGGTCTGCAGAAATCCTGGTGTTCTCCTTTCATAAAGGGAGAGCGTTTCGGTACGATCGGAAGCTGGACCACGCACCGTTATTTCCCGGTAGCAGCTTTGGAGGATCGGGAGAATCAAATTATCTGGGCAGCAGCCTTGGAGACGGTATCCTCCTGGCAGATGGAACTTACCAGAGACGGAGACACGCTTTCTTTTTCCGGCGGTTTGGCAGATGTGGAGCAGGGTGCCTGGATGAAGCGGGTGGCCCCCGGAGAGCAGTTTGTAGCCCCCAGAGCCAGATTGACCGTGGTAGAGGGTGATATTCAGGATGCCTGTCAGCGCCTTTTGGAGTTACAAAACCTTGCGGTAGCAAAGTATGGGGAGCAGGGTATGCCTGTGACCTTTAATGAATATTGTTCTTCCTGGGGAAATCCTACCCAGGAAAAGGAGTTGGAATATGCCAAAATCCTTAAGGACAAGGGTGTAGGCTATTTCGTCATAGATGCAGGATGGTCCAGGGGAAGTCATGAGCAGTGGGGCAACGGTGAGTGGATTCTGGATACGGACCGATTCCCCAATCTGAAGGAAATGAATCGGGAGCTTCGCAAGATGGGCATGATTCCCGGAATCTGGTTTGAATTTGAGGCTACCACCGACGGCTCTCATGTGTTTGCAAAAGAATACGATGTTTTACATCTGCAAAGAGAGGGTCAGGTGATTCATTTTGGCGCTGACCGAAGCTTTTGGGATTTCCGAAAGAAGGAAGTAAGAGAATATTTGCGAGAGCGGGTCATCGACTTTTTGAAGGAATATGATTTCGGCTATATGAAGGTGGATTACAACGGAAACATCGGCCTTGGTTGTGATGGTGCGGAGAGCCTGGGAGAAGGACTTCGTCAGCAAATGGAAGCGGTTCGGGAGTTTTTCCTGGAAATCAAGAAGGAGCTTCCGGAGCTGATTGTGGAAAATTGTGCTTCCGGCGGACATCGTATGGAGCCGGCTATGATGTCGGTTACCGGAATGAGCTCTTTTTCCGACTGTCATGAGGCCAGAGAAATTCCTTATATTGCGGGCAATTTACAGAATTTATGCGTACCAAAGCAAAACCTGATTTGGGCAGTGCTTCGTCAGGATGATGCAAAGGAGCGCCTGGAATACAGCGTATCTGCCGGATTTTTGGGAAGACTTTGTTTCTCGGGAGATATTGAACAATTAACCAGGGAGCAGTGGAAGGTAGTTACCGACGGACTGGAATTGTATCGTCAGGCGGAATCCGTACTTCAAAACGGTGTTACCAGAGTGTATCGGACCAAGGAGCAGGTGATTCGTCATCCCCAAGGACTTCAGGCAGTGGTTCGAAAGAATGACAAAGAAATGCTGGTAGTAGTGCATGCCTTTGAAGGACCGGAGGAGGATTTGCTTCTTCCCATGGAGGATGGAATGACCCTTGCCGGATCTTATGGCAGTGTATTTTATGAATTGTGTCCGGAAGGTCTTCGTATCTCGCATACAAAGGACTGGACGGCAGGAGTATTGTATTTTCAAAAGAAATAATATGCGGATTTTTGAGAAAGAATAGACGAAGGAAAGGGATTGCATGGAAGAAAAAGTTTCAAATCGGAAATCGCAAATAAAAAAAATATGGTTTTGGCTCTCCTTTGTCTGCTTTACGCTTTTGCTCTTTCTGGCCAATGAAGCGGTTGGGTTTATGCGGGATGATAAGTGGTACGCCACCAATCTGGTGACAGGGGAGCCCTTAAAGAATCTTCGGGATATTTGGGAGGGACAGGTTTGGCATTTCTTCCATTGGGGTGGTCGAAGTGTTACCCATTTTATTCTGCAGACGGTGATTCTTTGCGGTTCTGTATGCGCGGATGTGATCAATACCCTGATGACCCTGGGACTGGGGTTTTTGATGTATAAAATGTCCGAAGCGAAAAGACCCTACTGGATTTTGGGAAGTCTATTTTTGTTAATCGGCGTGAACTATAACGTGTTGGTAAGCATGATGTGGGAAGCCGGTTGCGTGAATTATGTTTATTCCACGGTTTGGATTTTTTTCTTTGTATTCCTTTATCTTCGGGAGCTGGAAGGGGAGGAAAAAAAGCTTCCTTTGGCAAATCTTTGGATTTTGCCATTGGGACTTATGACCGGATGGAGTAATGAAAATATGGGTCCCGCCGCTTTTGTCATGGCCCTTGGGATAACCGTTTTTCGATTCCTTTTCGAAAAGAAAAAACCGAAAATCTGGATGCTGGAAGGGATTCTGACTTCTCTTTTGGGAAGTCTTTTGGTGATTTTGGCTCCCGGTAATTTTGAGCGAAGTGCGTTGATTACCTATGACTCCCTATGGGATAAGCTGCATGACCGTATTTATGAAATGTTTCACGCTTCCTTTAATTTTTTATTCTTAGGATTTTTCATACTGTTGGTGTCGACCTGTCTGTATGTGGGAGTTTATAAGCAAACCCTGAAGAAATGGCAGATTGCCATGTTTTTGATGGGTGTCATGGCGCATGGGGCATTTCTGTTATCACCCACATATCCGGACCGGGCCACCTTCGGCGTGCTTTGCATTTGCGTACTGCTCAGCGTGTCCATGTTGGAAAAAATTTATGAGTATTGCGAAAAGAAGATTTGGTTGCATGTTGCCGGAGGTATCCTGTTAGCCAGAGTATGCTATATTTTATTGCAGATCATTATTTATGCAGAGGTATTTTATCCAAAGGATGCGATTTCCGGTATCCTATAAGGAAATGGGAGAAAAAGCGTCTTCGGCAGCTTTTGGTTTCCGGTGAAAGAGTGGAGATTAAAATGAGAAAAAAGTGTCTGAACTGGTTACAAACAAAACATACTATACCGGCGCTTCTGGGAATCCTGGGGATTCTTTTGGGGGTTTTGTTTGTGTACCATGATATTCAGGTCAAACAGGGTGCCGGCTTGTATCTGGCCATGCAGGCCAAAAGCGAAAACCGACTGGTGTTTGATCTACTCTTGGATGGAGTAAGAGTACTTACGATTTTTTTGTCGGTTTGGATTCCCTGTCTGGTGTTTCGTAAGAAGGGGACGGTGTCCCTGTTTTCGTGCCTGGCCCTGTATATTTCCTTTATGCCCATTACCAACATGGGGGAACTGGTGCACTACTTTGACCGTACCGGGGTTACGCTTACGACCTATCTGCCAAGTCTTCATTGGGCTTTGTCTTTCGGGGTGGTCTTATGTTTATTCCTTGGAATTCGGGCTGTTTTTGAGAAACATCCGGAGCTTTTGATTTGGGAGAAGGGACTGCATTTATTTTTGTTGCTTCGCATTATTTTTCGGTTGCATTATATTTACATGCTGTATCATCGCTAGGTTGGGGGACTTATTTTGGAAAGCAGAAAGATTTTGATTTGTGAGGATGAAGAGAAGTTTGCGAAAGGGTTAAGAAGGCAGATTGAAACCTTCTTTTTGGGGAAGAAGGAGGAAATACAGTTCTGTTATCTGCAAAACGGTGCAGCCTTTGAGAAACAACTGCTTTTGCAGGATGTGTCGGACGAGGAAGGCTTTGACCTGATTTTTATGGATATTTGTTTGGGAGATTTGGACGGTATTGAGTTGATTGACCGATATCGCAACAAAAAAGAAAAGAAAACTCCCGTCATTTTTGTGTCCAGTATGGAAGACCGTGTATTGGACGGATATGAGGTAAATGCCTTTGCATTTTTGTATAAGCGCAATTACGAAGAGAAATTAGAGAAACACTTGGAACGCTTTTGGAAGGAATACGGTTGTCTGGCCAAGATGACCATAAAAAATTCGGAAGGTTTAAAATTACTGGATTATCGGGATGTGTATTCTATTGAGGCGGATGGCCGAAAGACCTTGGTGCATACGCTAAAGGATGCCTTTTCGGATGAACGCGCGGTGGGGGCCTTCGTGCAGGAACTTCCTCGGGAGCGCTTCCAGGAAGTATATAAGTGTGTGTATGTGAATGTGGAGCATATCAGTCGTATCGATACAGATACCCTGAAACTGGACAATGCTCAAACCGTTCCTGTCAGTCGCAGAAAGCGAAAAGCGGTGATGGATGCGGTAATGCAGTATGTCAGTGGAATGTAATTGCAGTGAGATGCCATAGATGTTTTTGGAAATGAGAGAGAGAAATTCATGAAAAATAAAAAACTGTTTCTTCTGTCAGTCATCTCCATTTTTTTGTTGATTCTTTTGTTTAACGGACTGATTTTTTACTTTACCAAATGTAACGGAGAATATTTGGAAAGTCGTGATTTGTGGGGAAATACCCAGTCCATCCAAAAGGTTCGACTGAACAAGCAGATGAACCTTCTGAGGAATTTGTCGGAGGATAAGGAAGAAGCACTTCTTCAGCTGAATGAAGTGTATATGCAAAAGCTTAACCAATACAATGCCAGATCCAAGAAGGGACAGGAAATGGATTCTGTCACCCGGGCAAATCTGGAGGAGGAACTGGCGGATTTGGGGGCTGTTTCCAAAAAATTGGAAAAGTCCATTCAATATGAGAAGACAATTCATCACCTGGAAGATAATGCGCAAAAGCTTTCTCAGGTGTCCATCTTCCAGCAGGAGGGTTTTGAAAAAAATATATCCATCACCATGCGGGACTTTTATGGATTATCCAGTTTTCATTTTTCCATATTGTACGATAATGGGTTGAATGTTTTTCTAAACTATCGAATTACAGACTTTTTGGCTGCTTTTCTGGCTGTTGGTTTTGCGATTTTGTTTGCAATTTATCAAAAATGGAATTTGCAAAAGCATATGCAAAAGAAAGGGCACTTTTTTCTTCGGGGGGCGTTGTTTCTAGTGCTTGCCTGTGTGCTGCTTTACGGAACCAATTGGATCTTGATGAATCGGGAACTGCAAGCTTATCAGTTGTCGGATTGGGTTCAGTCCTTTGAGGCGTTTTATGCTTATCCCAAACCGATACAGTTACTGTCTTTTTTGGGGTATTTTCTGTTGGCCAAAAGCACTTTTTTCCTGGTGCTCTACGGGTTATGTCTTTTGATTACCCTTTCTGCTCCCAAATTTCGCCCCATAGTTGCTACCCTGACAGGTGTGGGTATTTTGGCAGAAAGCTATTGGTGTTTTGGGCAAAAGGGGACTTCTTTGGGAAATGTATTGCAGGAAATCAATCTTTTCTCGGCAGTTACCATGGAACGATTTTTTACCAGATATTACCACCTGAATGTATTTGGGCTGGTTTTTTCCAGAACCACTGCTTTCGTGATTTTCTGGAGTGTATTTTGCATGGCTCTTTTGGTGGGAGTGAGTCTTCTGGTGCGAAAAAATGAACGGGAAGTGCTTCAGAAGGTACAGTTTTCTTATTACGAAGAAATGGAACAGAAATACACGGAAACCAGACAGCTTTGGCATGATTTCCATAATCATCTTCTGGCGATTCAGGAGCTGACCCGTACAGGGGATATTGATGCGGCCAACCGATATATGAAGGAGCTGGAAAGTGCCATCGATGAAACTCATATTCTGACAAAGACCGGTTCGCAGGCCTTGGATGTGCTTATCTATCGCAAGAACCAAATGGCCAAGGAAGCAGGAATTCACCTGGATATTTCCATTTTGGCCAAGATAAAACGGGAAGAATTTGCGGATGTGGACATGTGCTGCGTGGTGGGCAATCTATTGGATAATTGCCTGGAGGCTTTGAAGGATTACCCTTCGGAGCAAAAAAAGGCCACGCTGGAGATTCAAAGAAAAGGGGACATGCTCTTTATAACTTCCAGAAATGCCTATGTAGGGGAACGGAAACAAAGTGCACACGGATTTCGTACCACCAAGCAGGATGCAAAGAATCATGGATATGGTTTAAGCGGAATCAAACGCGTCTGTGAGAAGTATCACGGATCCCTGCAAGTCGAGACCAAAGAGGGAGAATTCCTGGTAAAAGTATTGATGATGGCTCAAAAATAAGGTAATATTGACCGCTTGTGTCTTAGAAACAACCACTTGTGTCAAAGTGGTTGTTTCTTTTTTTTCGGGCGCTACAATGAAAAAAGGACAGAAGCGGACCATCCCCTGTCGGAGGATTGTTTGTAGGAAGATAAATCGTAGAGAAGGAGAGCACTATGAGAAGAAAGAAAAAAGCATTGGCCAAAATCATTGGGGTACTGGGTATCCTGCTTTGCCTGACCGGTTGTGGAGATACAAAAAAAGAGGCACAAAAGGAGGACAGAAATCGTCCCGTAGCGATTCTGGATGCCAACAATTACAATCCACAGGCGGATATGTATACCCCCATTTTAAAATCGGATACCGGTTATTATTACATGGGTGAATTCCCGATTATTCCCGCCTATAATATGCATTATTTTGACAATGCCAGCAAACAGAATATTTATTTGTGCAGTCGTCCGGAGTGTTTGCATCTTGGAGATGAATTCTGTACGGCTACCATGTCGGCGGATGTTTACTGGAAGGGTGTGAATCTTTATGACGACAAATTGTATGTGGCCTATCTGGAATGGCAGGAAGAGGATGGCGTCTTAGTGGATTCCCTTCGACTGGCCTCTGCGGAATTGGACGGAAGTGCATTTACCAATCTGGCCACCATGCGAGAGGTAAGAGGTGATTCTCTTAGCATCTCAGCCACCCACAGTCTGTTTATTCATCGGGGAATGGCATTTTGCGCCTATGGGGTAGAGACGGACGGACAGATGTATTACGAAACGGCTGTTTACAATTTGGTGGACCACACCCTAAGCACTTTGCCTTCTGTTGCATTTGAACTCAATGCAGGAAATGGGAATGTCACCAATTACGGGCGACAACGCGATCGCTTTCAGGCAGAGGGACAGTATGTTTATTACAATGAATATCAGCCAAAGGGTAATCGTTCCAAAACGGTTTTATGCCGCTACAATATCGAAACCGGGGAAATTGAGACAGCTGAGCTGACAGCCAATTACAGCGGTACTTATCGTCTAAAGGATGAAAATACATTGGTATATGTGGATAATTTCTGCAATTTGTATGCGTACAAGTGGAACGAGAAGGAAGTTGAAAAGCTGGGAAAAGTCAAGCGACAGTATGAGACTGTTTCGGAAGTAGATGGGGAAATCCATACAGTTAATATACCATCGGATTTTCAGCCAAGGGATTTCCTGTTTTATGAGGATCAAATGTATTGCATGGTTTATGTAAACACCTTCGAAGCCTCCATTTTATACGATTCGGGGGATGATAACTGGCTGGATGAAAAGAGTAACTTTGCTATTTGGCGGTGGAATCCGGACGAAACCGTAGGCAGTGAGGAAGTGGATACCAATGTGGTAGACATTTATCGGGCGGAATTAAAAAAATACAAAGAGCAACTCGATGAATCCCAACGGGAAGACATATACTTTCCCTATTATATCAAGTGCGCCTTTCTGGAGGATACGGCCTATCTGGAAACACCTTTGGGTGTATACAGTTGTGCTTTGAAGGAAGGCTTGGAGAAAAATCGACTGGATTTTGCGTTGATTTTTGAAAAGGACTTACCTCAAATCGGCTCGTATGTGGAATAGGCGGCTTATAGAACGTCGGGGATAGCGGGAGAAGCAAAGTATGGTATTGGAAATTCAGCATTTAACAAAAAAATATGGGGATTTTACCGCACTGAACCGGGTTTCCTTTGAACTGGAGCATGGTGTATACGGTTTGTTGGGGGCAAACGGTGCCGGCAAAACCACATTCCTCAATTTGCTTACAGACAATATTTCCCGGACGGAGGGAAGTATCCTGTATCACGGCACGGAGATTCGCAAATTGGGGAAAAAATATCGGGAACAGGTAGGATATACGCCCCAGGTACGGGGAATGTATGAGGAATTCACAGCCTTGGAATTTTTGCATTATATTGGCCGACTAAAGGGCATGAAGACAAAGGATATCCGCCGGCAGACCAATGATTTCCTGAAAATTGTGAATCTGGACTCGGTGGCCCATAAGAAAATCGGTTCCTATTCCGGCGGTATGAAGCAGAGGGTTTTGATTGCCTGCGCCATGCTTGGAAATCCGGAGATTTTAATTCTGGACGAACCCACGGTTGGATTGGATCCGCAGGAACGAATTCATTTGCATAATTATATTACCCAGGTATCCAGAGATCGTACGGTGATTCTGGCAACCCATGTGGTGGATGATATCGAAGGCATTGCCAAGAAGGTGATTTTGTTTCAAAAGGGCAAGCTTCTTCGGTTCGATACTCCGGGGAAGCTGATAGAGGAAATCGAGGGAAATGTAGGGGAGCGGTTTGGTACCTACGAGGAAATGATGGAGCAAAAGGAGCTTTATCCAAACGGAAAATTATTCCAAACCTCCAAGGGTTTTGGAATCCGTATCGTCCGGGACCCGCTTCCGGAAGGATATCGCCCGGTAGAAGGGAAAATTACCTTAGAGGACGTGTATTTATATCACGCATAAAACAGAGGGGGATTTATGGCGGAGTTTTTGCGTATTTATAAAAATAAAACCCATATGCTTCTGGTGGTTATTATTCTTTTGGTAAACGGTATCTTTTGTTTCCTGCAATGTAACGATACCCAGGAGATTACCAAGACCGGGGAAGAACTGACAGCCTATTTGGAATCTTATCCGGAATATGTGGAGAATACCTTGGAAAACGCCAAGGGCTTACAGGTCCTAAGTTTGTTTTCCAAAAACAATTCCTTTGTATTCGAAAATATTCAAAAGACGGTAAAGGATTTTGAGAAAATGCAAAAGGTTCGTCCCGTATATGGAGAGAACCGGGGAATTGTAGCTCTTTGGGGCTTTGAACTTTCGGACTTTTTATTGGTGGGATACGGGATATTCCTAATCCTCATGTTTACCGCAGAGCAGAAAAAAGGCCTGTGCCTGCTGACCTTTGCCACCATAAACGGTCGAAGCAAACTGTGTTTTTGGAGATTGGTCATTTTGTTTTTGGGACTGATGGGAATGAGTGTCCTTTTGTACGGAAGCGATTTACTGGTAGTCTGCTCTCAATATCCCGGCGTGAATTTCTCCAGACCGATTCAATCCATTCCGGAGTTTATGAAGTGCACCTTTCTTTTATCCATTGGTCAGTATTATGTATTTTGGGTGGGAATTAAGTTCCTGGCAGCCTGTGGAATCTGTGCTTTTTTGTATGCAATATGGGGATTTATCCGGAATGGATTTTCCATGCTGCTCTTTCTTTTGGTGATTGTGGGAGAATATTTTCTGAACCGTTTCATCGGAGCTGCTTCTTTGTGGAATCCGTTGAAATACTTGAATTTGTACGCGCTGCTTCGGGGACAGGATTGTTTTCGAACCTATTATAATTTGAATTTGTGGGAAAAGCCGGTGGGCATTTTTACCGGACAATTTACCTGCGTGTTGGGATTCCTTTTGGGAATGTTTCTTTTGGGCCTGATAGGACACAGCAGTAAGCCCCTTTCCGGAAGCAGCCTGTGGAGTCGATTGTGGGATTCCATGGTGCGGTTTGTTCAAAAGCATAAGCCCATTTATCCCGCTTTTTTGTGGGAAGGCCGAAAGATTATGGTGACGCAGGGGGGAATCCTGATTGTGGGGATTTTGTTCTATCTGGCATTTTCAGCCACCTTTCAAACCGACTATCTGGATTTTCGGAACCGTCTGCAATCCGAGTATTACGAGGAATACGAGGGGCCCATTACCCAGGAGAAGCTGCAGGCCATTCGGGCACTGGAGGCGAAATATACCAAGAGACAGGGAGCCTGTCAGCGCAATATAGAGCGGATTCGTGCACAAATAGAAGAACTTGCGTCCAATGGTATGGAGATTCCCAGCCAGGTGGGTGCCAGCTTGTCCGAAAATGAAGTTGCTTTTCGAAAGTACAGTATTTACTTAGATGGCTTACGTCCGGTACTGCAGAATGCGGAAAGTGCCAAGGAATACATGGATGAGCACAATGTGGTGATTTCTCTGATGGAGCCCCATGCCTACAACATGCTTTTGCGGGACGATGTACGGACCTATCATCGCAATCGTTTGTATGGATTAATTTGTATGATTCTGGTTTTTTCCGGAGTGATGACCTATGAAAAAACCTCTCACATGGAAACCATTCTCCACACAATGCCAAGAGGCGGAAAACGATTGCTTTTGCAAAAGATTGGCTGGATTGTTTTTTTGTCGGTGGCTTTGGTGTTGCCGCTTCACCTGGTTCAGTTTATCCGAATCGGTCAGATTATCCCCTACAAGAACATGCAGGGATTGGTACAAAGTCTGGAAATTCTCAGAAGTTTTCCTTTTGAGATTTCCATTCGCACATATTTGTTTCTTTTATATGCGTATCGTTGTATGATAGCTATAGGAGCAGGGCTGTTGGTGCTTTTGGTGGGAAAGAAGTGTCGCAGCAGAATCGGGTGTCTGGCTGTATGCTTTGTATGCTTTTTGATTCCGGTATTTCTGCTTCAGAGTTTTTCATAAAGGAGCATTTTGGATGCAATACTATATGGCCCCCCTGGAGGGAATTACCACCCATGTATTTCGAACCGCGTACAGCAGGTTTTATCCGGCTTGCGATAAATATTTCACGCCTTTTCTGGCCAGTAAGAAGTTATCCTCCAAGGAACAAAAGGAGATTCTGCCCGAGAACAATGTAGGGATGCAGGTGGTACCGCAGATTCTGACCAATCAGACGGAAGTTTTCCTGGAGATTGCCCGTCAGGTAGGTGAATACGGATACGATACGGTGAATCTCAATCTGGGATGCCCTTCCGGCACGGTAGTGGCCAAGAAGAGAGGCGCAGGACAGTTGGACGATCCTTATGCGTTGGACCGGTTTCTGGATGATATTTTCGAAAAATGTCCCTTGAAGATTTCGGTGAAAACCCGTATCGGTATGGAATTTGAGAGCGAGTGGGAGGACCTTTTGAAGGTCTTTCAAAAATACCCGCTGGAAGAACTGGTGATTCATCCCAGACTTCGAGAGGATTATTATCAGGGAAAGCCCAGGCTGGGCGCTTATATGGAAGCTGTGAAGGCGGAGCTTCCTTTTCCTATTTGCTATAATGGGGATATTGTTTCTGCAGAGTCGCTACAGAAGATTCGTGAACAAATCGGGACACCTGAGCGGATTATGATTGGCAGAGGTTTCCTTCGAAATCCCGGAATTTTGGAGGAAATTGTGGTGGAATCATCCGGTGAGTCAAAGGGTACAAGAGGAGTAGATTCCGGGAAACTTCGGGATTTTCTGCTGAAACTGGCAGCAGGCTATGAGGAGCTGTACGGACCGAAGCAGGACAAGAATGTACTGTTTAAGGTAAAGGATATTTGGAATTTCCTGGGAGCGGAATATCCGAACCGGGAGAAAGAATTAAAGGCAATTCGCAAGGTGGATACGGTAGCGGAATACCGGATTTTGGTAAAGCGTTTTTTTAATGACTAAACGCTATTTTATTTTTTGTCACATTGCATAGAGCAGTGGGCAGATGAAAGCTATTTACAATTGCCAAGATGCTTTGAAAATGCTACACTATTTTCAAAGCATCTTTTCTTTTGCGCCGCTTGGCGTGTCTAAATCACATCTAATTTTCTATAAAAGGAATCCATGCTTTAAAAATCACATCTATAGCGGGAGTCCTTAAAAAGGTAGAATAAGTTTCTTATTCTGCCTGAAAATAGGTTCTCCCAATACGAAAGGAGAACTTATGAGTAACAGAGAGTACAAAAGTGACGTGTTTTCCATGTTGATGGAGGACA
>DCGY01000071.1 GCA_002314715.1 Lachnospiraceae bacterium UBA1766
TCGAGAAGAAGGTCGAGAAGAAGGTAAAATAGAGATCTTAATTAATTTGGTAAAAGAAGGAATTCTGTCTACTGCTGTGGCTGCCGAAAAGCTCCATATGACGGAATCAGAGCTTATAGAGTACATTGCCACAGGGGACGGTGTTTTTGGCACCAAGGTCTGTCCCTAATGGCATAAAAATTGAGTTCGTTCCGAAACAAAATGTGTAGAGAAAGAATTTTGAAGAAAAAGTTAGGCTCCAAACCGAGAGGTGAGGAGCCTTTTTTATATGGCTGAATCATCAAATAATTTTGAAATTGGCACATCTAGTTCGTTTGCAATATCGAGAAGAATTTCAAGAGTTGGATTTACTAAACACCTCGGTGCCTCAATATTGCTGATATAGGTTCTGCTTATATGAACTTTTTCTGCCAAATCTAGTTGGGTCATTCCTTTTTGTTTACGGTAAAAAGCAATTTTTAATCCTAATAATTTGTATATTTGTAAACGGTCTTCTGCTAATTTTGCAATTGGTTTTTCTTGTGTAAAAGTTTGATTTGTTTGTTTTTTCAATAATCATCACCCTTTTACATTATATTTGATTTAATAATAAGCATAAACACACCGATAACAGCATATGCAAAGTGACAGTTTGCATTATTTCAAGCTATGTGATATTATAAATGAGGCCTTTGCAGAATAAAAAAACGCACTGCTCACTTCGCATTACGAATTCATGATTCGTTTTGGATTTCTCTATTACACCATACCCAGTGAGGAGTAAGTTGCTTTTGAGTAATAAAAAGCCGAATTTATGCGGTTTGTGGCGTTTCGCAAACGCCTGAAAATATGAATGTTTGAAGGAGAAAACAAATGTCATTTGAAGAATTAAAAGAGTATGTTAGAATCGTTGCGGATATGGAGAATAGCATCTTCATGCAAAAGGGAGTTATTGAAGAACTTACCAGGAAAAGAAATAAATATGGAATCCCCCAAACTATAAATGCTCCATATAAACCGAAAGAAGCACCCGAAGGGGGGAATGGTATGGGATTCATTTATTCGATTATTTCCTTTATCGGTTTTGTTTTGTGTATTGAAGTTTCAACTAAAACAAGAGAAGGTGTCCAACTTTTATTTGGTTTTTTAGGTTTTGGCTGTTTGATATTTTCGATAATATTGTTTATTACGGCTATAATTGGTGTATCTTTGGGTGCTGCAGAAAAAGTAGACCTTAAAAAACAAAACGAGAAATATGAAATCGAACTACGAACTTATAATGGACTTGTGGAAGCCGATAGAAAAAGATTAAACCAAGAAAAGCCTATAATTGATTATCTGGAAGCAGAAATAATGTCTGCGAGAACACAATTAAACATCAGTATGCAAAGATTAGACAGCATGTACAATTTGGGAATAATCTTTCCTAAGTATCGAAATTTTGTAATGGTTAATACAATTTATGAATATTTACAAACCGGAAGATGTACTACTTTAGATGGAGCTTCAGGTGCATACAATAAACTTGAAGAAGAAATGCGTTTAAATATGATTATTTGGCAGCTTGATCGAGTGATTAATAATTTGGAAAGCATCAGACAGAATCAGTTTAATCTTTATTGCGCAATCAATGAATCAAATAATCGAATGAATGGAATTATAAATTCATGCGAAAATCTTTCAAATAAGATGGACGGTATGAATGCAAATCTAAGCAGACTTCAAGCATCCTCTGAACTGACTGCATATAATGCTGAACGTGCTAGAAAAGAATTAGAATTCATGAATCGTATGCAATACTTCGAGAGAAATAATATCAATAAATCACTTTACTAAGCAAATCGATTAGTCGCCTGGGACGGTGTTTTTGGCACCAAGGTCTGTCCCTAATGGCATAAAAATTGAGTTCGTTCCGAAACAAAATGTGTAGAGAAAGAATTTTGAAGAAAAAGTTAGGCTCCAAACCGAGAGGTGAGGAGCCTTTTTATTGTTTCGGTTCTTTTATTTTGATTTTTTATATACAAAAAGATGAAATGTGTATCTTATAATGGTCGATATTGTATAGGAACAGAAAAACAGTGGGCAGTTGAATATAGATTCTTATTGACAGTAAATTGCCGTGGGAACTATATTGTGTATGGGAGAAAAGTATCGAGCATACAAAAAGATAGGGAACATTCCGCTCATGAGTGAGATGTTGATTGAGATTGGAATAATCGCAGGGGTTGAGATATGAAGAATAATAGTACACACAAAATTATAATTATTTTGAATAGCATTTTGGTGGTATTACTTTTTATTATAGTGCTTAATTTTAGCATTCATGTTGTTAGAACAAGGGAATTTAATAACAGGATTCATACACTTGTAAAGAATGAAACCAATAATGAGGTGAGCGTTAGCGGGAGCATGACGGGTATATGGCCGAAACAGGATGCGAAGGTTTCGGGAGTTACAAATGGTGGTACCTATGAATTCACGATTACAGATTTAGCGAATTATGATGTGGCAAATTGGACCTTGAGAGTGGATATTTCACAGGACTGCTACTTGAATCAGGCATGGAATGGTCAGGTAGAAGTGCATCAGGATGTGAAATCAAACAATGAGAAGGTGAATACTCTCGATTTGCACAATTTTGACATAGACTATGATAGCTTAAATATTGAATCAAAGGGCGAAGGAAAAAATGACCTGATGATTCATCTTTGTGAAGGAGATTATCTGATTTATCATCCGTTAAATGATAATGCTACACATGAGTATCCTTTGGGTGGTGTAAATAATTCTGCCACGATTGGTATGATTTTTTATTTCAATTTCAGTTTTTCGGAGCTTGATTATGAAATCACCTATCAGTTTGGAAAATCTATTTTTCAGGGGACCGAGTACATAATCTTTATAGTACTTAGTCTTTTATGGATTTTGATTTTTTCCGTTGTAATGGTTTGGTATATTGTAAGGAGAAAGACAGAGAGAGATTTAGCGGAACGGGAAGCTATGCTGGAAGAAACAATGGGTCTGATAACAAGCTTTGTTGACGCCAAGGACTCCTATACAAATGGTCATTCAAACAGAGTAGCCCAGTATACGGTAATGCTGGCAGAGAAACTGGGAATGAATGAAAGAGAGATTCGATATACGTTTTATGCGGCAATATTACATGATGTTGGAAAGTGTTATGTCCCGGACGAAATTCTGAAAAAAACCAGCCGATTAACAGATGAGGAGTTTGATACGATTAAAAAACATACCGTATATGGTGGTGAAATGCTGAAAAGTATCAAAACGATTAATCATATTTCGGATGGTGCAAAATATCATCATGAACGTTATGATGGAAAGGGATATCCGGAGGGCTTGAAAGAACAGGAAATTCCGTATATTGGAAGAATTATCTGTGTTGCGGATGCCTTTGATGCAATGACTTCCTCAAGATGTTATCGAGCAGCTCTCTCGAAAGAATATGTGATTAATGAATTAAAAAATAATATTGGCAAGCAATTTGACCCGTCTGTTTGTCAGGCAATGCTGGATATCATTGCGGAAGGAAAAATCACGATTGATAATTGGGAAGCATAGAGCAGTGGGCAGATGAAAGCTATTTACAATTGAAAGATGCTTTGAAAATGCTACACGATTTTCAAAGCATCTTTTCTTTTGCGCCCCTTGACGTGTCTAAATCACATCTGATTTTCTATAAAAGGAATCCTTGCTTTAAAAAATTACATCTATGGCGGAATGAATAAAGAGTACAGAACAAAAGTTCGATTTTTGTTCTGTACTTTTTTATTTTGGAATGCTATAATATCCTGTAGGATTGTTTACAATAGGGATGAAAACATTTCCCCGAGGAGTGAAAAGGGTTTGATGATACAGTTGGAGCAGGACGGCTTTGTCCTATTATGTGAAGAGGAAACAGGTTCAAAAGGCCTGATCATAAAGGGTTACGAGGGTGGTAGTCCTACCTTGGATTTGTCCGGTCTGGAGATCGCGGAGATTGACAGAAAGGCGTTTCTTTCCTGTAAAATACTTCGGAAAATTATTTTGCCGGGTAGTGTGACCGGAATCGGAGACTGGGCCTTTTCCAAGTGCCAGAATCTATCGGAACTGATTGTGAACGGGGATTTTACCGGAGGAATATTTGATCGAGGTGTATTTGATAACTGCGGTTCCCTGCGTAAAATTGCTTTCTCCAACTTGTGCGAGGATGCGACGATTTTGCTGGCTTTTGCCGCAAATCGCATGTCCAATGACCACTTGATTCGAGGAAATGATTTGGGTGAGAAGAGCTGGTTTGAAAAGTGGGACTTGTCCTTGTCTGCTCTGTTAAATACCGACGACACGGACGGAAGCAATAAAACGGCCCTTTGCGGAGAGGAAGATATTTTCTATGCCGGTGTGGGCATGATTGACGGGGAGATGCCGGGGGAAACCGAGGAATATATACGTACGGTAGCGAAGAATAAGTGTATCCTGGTGTTTAGTCGTTTGAAGCACGATACGGATTTGGACCCGGAGATGAGGTGCCGGTTTGAGGCGTATATTCGGGACAGAGGCTTTGGCACAGGGCATGATTTTGCATGGCGCACCCTAAAGGAAGAATGTGCCAATGACATGGAATTATGGCAGATGTATCTGGATATTGTGAAGCCCCAAAAGGATATTGTGAATCGAATGATAGAGGATTTGAATCGCATGCAGGTGCAGGCGAAGGCCTTTTTGATTAATACCATTCAAAGTGAAGATGACGGACTGGGAGACCTTTTGTTTTAGGAGAACAGGGATGATAACAGAAGACGAAATTATAAAGATGCTGGATGGATTTGCCCAATCGGATACCAGCCGATTGAAGGTTTTGATGGATGAAAATATGGAAAATGATCAGGTGAAAAAGCAATATCATCACGGTCGATGTGATGTGTGCAGTCCCTGGGCCACCGGACAGCCTATCGGTGCGGAGATTGAGCCGGAGGAGGAATAGGTTTGCCCTTTCGTAGAGAGCAACATTGAGTATGAATTAGTGATAGGTGAGAATTAATATGCAAAAGGAACAAGGAATTTTCAAACTTCATAGTGATTATCAGCCTACCGGTGACCAGCCTCAGGCGATTAAAGATTTGGTGGAGGGCTTCAAGGAGGGCAATCAGTTTCAAACTCTTTTGGGTGTAACCGGTTCCGGTAAGACCTTTACCATGGCCAACGTGATTGCACAGTTGAATAAGCCGACTTTGGTCATCGCCCACAATAAGACATTGGCCGGTCAGTTATATAGCGAGTTTAAAGAATTTTTCCCGGAAAATGCGGTAGAATATTTTGTATCCTACTACGATTATTATCAGCCGGAGGCGTATGTGCCCCAGTCGGACACCTATATTGCCAAGGATTCCTCCATCAATGAGGAAATCGATAAGCTTCGACTTTCCGCCACGGCTTCTCTGACGGAGAGGCGGGATGTGGTGGTAATCGCCAGCGTGTCCTGTATTTATGGTCTGGGTAGTCCGGACGAATATCAGGACATGACGGTATCCCTTCGAGAGGGGATGGCCATTGACAGAGATACCCTTCTTCGAAATCTGGTAAATATTCAGTACACGCGGAATGATTTGGACCTGGACCGTTGCTGTTTCCGTGTGAAGGGCGACGTGGTGGAGATTAATCCTGCCATTGGTGGGGATTATATTATCCGTGTGGAGTTTTTCGGAGATGAAATCGACCGGATTTCTCAGGTGGACCCGGTTTCCGGCCGTGTACATGCTACCCTAAGTCATGTGATTATTTTCCCGGCTTCCCATTATGTGGTTTCCCAGGACAAAATTAAGGTAGCCTGCGACAACATTGAGAAGGAACTGGAGGAGCAGGTAAAGTATTTCAAGGGAGAGGACAAGCTGATTGAAGCGCAGCGAATCGCGGAGCGTACCAACTTTGATATCGAAATGCTTCGAGAAGCGGGTTTTTGTTCCGGTATCGAGAATTATTCCAGACATCTGGTGGGCAGCAATCCGGGAGAGCCGCCGATGACGCTTTTGGATTTCTTCCCGGATGATTTTTTGATTATTGTGGATGAGTCTCATATGACGATTCCTCAGATTCGCGGCATGTATGCGGGAGACCGTTCCCGTAAGACTACGCTGGTGGACTATGGCTTCCGACTGCCTTCTGCCTTGGATAATCGTCCCTTGAATTTCAGCGAGTTTGAGACCCATATCGATCAGATGATGTTTGTATCCGCTACGCCTTCCGATTATGAGGCGCAACATGAGATTTTGCGTACCGAGCAGATTATTCGACCTACCGGACTGTTGGATCCGCAGGTGGAGGTTCGACCGGTAGAGGGCCAGATTGATGACCTGATCGGTGAGGTCAATAAAGAAACGGCCAAGCATAATAAGATTCTGATTACGACTCTGACCAAGCGAATGGCGGAGGATTTGACTAATTACATGAAGGATGTGGGCATTCGCGTGAAATACCTGCATTCCGATATTGATACCTTAGAGCGTGCGGAGATTATCCGTGACATGCGATTGGATGTGTTTGATGTGCTGGTAGGTATTAACCTTCTGCGAGAGGGCTTGGATATCCCGGAGATTTCGCTGGTAGCGATTCTGGATGCGGATAAGGAGGGCTTCCTTCGAAGCAGCACCTCCCTGATTCAGACCATCGGTCGTGCGGCCCGAAATGCGGAAGGCCATGTTATTATGTATGCGGATGTGATTACGGATTCCATGCGAATTGCACTGGACGAAACCGGCAGACGTCGTGAGATTCAGCAGAAATACAATGAGGCCAATGGTATTACGCCCCAGACGATTCAGAAGGCAGTTCGCGAGTTAATCACCATTTCCAAGGTGGTTGCCAAGGAAGAGGCTCGTTTCGAGAAGGATCCGGAGTCCATGAACCGAAAGGAATTGGAGAAGGTTATTGCCGAGGTGCAAAAGAAGATGCAGAAGGCGGCTGCGGATTTGAATTTCGAAGCCGCGGCAGAGCTTCGTGACAAGATGATTGAACTGAAGACCCATTTAAGAGACTTGAAGGAATAGCATTGTTCGAAAGTTATCATAGTTTGGCAATGTGAAAGGTGAAAATACAATGGAAATTTGGGATGCATATTTGGAAAACGGTGCGTTGGCCGGCCGGGATTTGATTCGTGGACAGGAGATTCCCCAGGGCCTGTTTCATTTGGTGTGCGAGGTGCTGGTAAGACACAGGGACGGCAGCTACCTGTTGATGCAAAGGGATTTCGGGAAGGAAACCCATCCCGGCGAATGGGAGGCGTCCGCAGGCGGTTCGGCGGTTAAGGGAGAAGATACCCTTTCCTGTGTACATCGCGAACTTTTGGAGGAAACCGGAATTGTATCGGATCGGATTACCTATCTGTGCAGAGAGGTTTACAAGGAAAAGTGCACCATATATGATGTGTATCTGTGTGAAACGGATTGTGGGAAGGATTCCGTCACGTTGCAGGCCGGTGAAACCATAGCCTATAAGTGGATTCCGGAGGAAGCATTTATTCGTTTTGTAAACACGGAGATGTTAAAGGGACCCAAGCGCAGATTTACCCCTTATTTTCGGGAAATCGGATATATACAGTAAAAGATTTGTATGGAATAGAATGAGAGAGTTAAAATGAGTGAAAATGTGAAAATTCTGCCGAAGAAGCAGGCAGGTGGGTATATACGAATTCGTGGAGCCAGCGAGCATAATTTAAAGAATATCAGCCTGGATATTCCCCGTGATCAGCTGGTGGTTTTGACCGGTATGTCCGGTTCGGGTAAGTCTTCTTTGGCTTTTGATACGATTTATGCGGAGGGACAACGTCGATATATGGAGTCCCTGTCCTCCTATGCGAGACAGTTTTTGGGCCAGATGGAAAAACCCAATGTGGAGAGTATCGAGGGTCTTTCCCCTGCGATTTCCATCGACCAGAAGTCTACGAACCGAAATCCCCGTTCTACCGTGGGTACGGTTACGGAGATTTATGATTATTTCCGTTTGTTATATGCCAGAATCGGTATTCCCCATTGTCCGGAGTGTGGCCGTGTGATTGCCAAGCAGACGGTAGATCAGATGGTGGATCAGGTGATGGAATTACCGGAGGGTACCAAAATCCAGCTTCTGGCGCCGGTGGTTCGCGGACGTAAGGGTCAGCATGAGAAGGTTTTGGAGAGGGCCGGCAAGAGCGGATATGTAAGAGCCCGCATCGATGGCAATTTATATGAGCTGACCGAAGAAATCAAACTGGATAAAAATGTGAAGCACAATATCGAAATCGTAGTGGATCGATTGGTGGTAAAGGAAGGAATTGAACGTCGTCTGGCGGATTCCATTGAAAATGTACTGGATTTGGCGGATGGTCTTTTAGTAGTGGATGTCATCGGTGGGGAACCTATGAATTTCAGCCAGAGCTTTGCCTGTCCGGACTGTGGCGTCAGCATTAATGAGGTAGAGCCTCGCAGCTTCTCCTTCAACAATCCTTTCGGTGCCTGTCCCACTTGTTTCGGTTTGGGATACAAGATGGAATTTGAGCCCCAGCTTATGATCCCCAATCCTAAGCTTTCCCTGAATCAGGGAGCGATTGTGGTTATGGGATGGCAGTCCTCAAATGTAGCGGGAAGCTTCACCAATGCCCTGTTAAATGCTTTGGCAAAGGCCTATAAATTTAGTATGGATACGCCTTTCGAGGAGTATCCGGACAAAATAAAAAATATCATTCTCCACGGCACAGACGGCAGAGAGGTCATTGTACCTTACGAGAGTCAGCGAGGCAAGGGAGAATACCCGGTTGCTTTTGAGGGACTGATTCGCAATGTAGAGAGAAAGTACCGGGAGACCGCATCGGAGATTACCAAGGCGGAATATGAGTCCTATATGCGTTTCACTCCCTGTAAAGAATGTAATGGTATGCGTCTGAAGAGAGAATCTCTGGCAGTTACGGTGTGCGACAAGAATATTTACGAAGTTACCAATATGTCGGTGCTGAAGATGTATGAATTCCTGGAGGGCATGCATCTTACCAATCAGCAGCAGTTAATCGGTAATCAGATTTTGAGGGAAATCAAGTCCCGAGTAGGATTTTTGATTAATGTGGGACTGGACTATTTGTCCCTGGCACGTGCTACCGCAACACTTTCCGGCGGTGAGGCTCAACGTATTCGACTGGCCACACAGATTGGTTCCGGACTGGTAGGGGTATGTTATATTTTGGATGAGCCCAGTATCGGTTTGCATCAAAGAGACAATGATAAGCTGTTAAATACCTTAAAAAGTTTGCGTGATTTGGGAAATACCTTAATTGTGGTAGAGCATGATGAGGATACCATGCTGGCGGCAGATTATATTGTGGATATCGGGCCGGGTGCGGGCATTCACGGTGGAGAAGTGATTGCCGCAGGTACCGCAGAGGAGATTATGCAGGTGGAGGAGTCTGTCACCGGACAGTATCTGAGCGGCAAGAAGTTTATCCCTGTACCCAAGAAACGTAGAAAGCCCAACGGCTGGATTCATGTGCTGGGGGCGCAGGAAAATAATTTAAAGAATATTGACGTGGATTTTCCCTTGGGCGTTATGACCTGTGTTACCGGTGTGTCCGGTTCCGGCAAGAGCTCATTGGTGAATGAAATTCTGTATAAGCATCTGGCCAGAGACTTAAATCGTGCCAGAGTGATTCCCGGCAAACATAAGGATATTACCGGTTTGGAGCAGTTGGACAAGGTAATCAATATTGATCAGTCTCCCATCGGTCGTACCCCCAGATCCAATCCGGCTACTTATACCGGTGTGTTTGATCAGATTCGCGATTTGTTTGCTTCTACGGTGGATGCCAAGACCAAGGGATACACCAAGGGCCGTTTCAGCTTTAATGTAAAGGGCGGTCGTTGTGAGGCCTGCAGCGGAGACGGTATTATTAAAATCGAGATGCATTTCCTTCCCGATGTTTATGTGCCCTGTGAGGTTTGTGGGGGAAAGCGCTACAATCGCGAAACCCTGGATGTAAAATATAAGGGCAAGAGTATTTTTGATGTGCTGGATATGAATGTGGAGGAAGCCTTATCCTTCTTTGAGAACGTGCCTTCCATTCGCACCAAGATTCAGACCCTTTATGATGTGGGCCTGTCTTATGTAAAGCTGGGACAGCCGTCTACCACCTTATCCGGCGGTGAAGCGCAGCGAATTAAACTGGCTACCGAGCTTTCCAAGAGAAGTACCGGCAAGACTATCTATATCCTGGACGAGCCCACTACCGGACTTCACTTTGCGGATGTTCACAAGCTGGTGGAGATTCTGCATCGTTTGGCAGACGGGGGAAATACCGTTGTGGTTATCGAACACAATTTGGATGTGATTAAAACAGCGGATTACCTGATTGATATCGGTCCCGAGGGCGGAGACAGGGGTGGTACCGTGATTGCAAAGGGCACTCCGGAGGAAGTGATTAAGGCAAAAGCATCTTATACAGGTGCTTATGTGAAAAAATTGCTGGACAAGGCAAAAGAATCCTAAAGTTTTTTCGGTTTTGGCCGATAAATAGGATACAAGGATGATTCGAATACGCAAGGATGCAAGCGGAGGCATGATTTCTCACAGATTGCACCCTTGCGTTTTTGTATTTTTTGTTAAGACTTTCTAAATTTTTGAAAATCTACTATGAAAATAAAAAAAACTCGGTTATAATATTCAATGTATGACTAAAAATATGCTTATTGATCATAGAGAATGTTTCAAACTCTTGAAAGGAGTAACAAAATGCAGTGTACAGACATTGGAATTGACCTTGGTACTGCCAGTATTCTGGTTTACATCAGAGGAAAGGGTGTTGTGTTAAAAGAGCCTTCCGTAGTAGCTTTTGACCGTGACACCAATAAGATAAAAGCAATCGGTGAGGATGCAAGATTGATGCTGGGACGTACTCCCGGCAACATTGTAGCCGTAAGACCCCTTCGTCAGGGCGTTATTTCCGACTATACCGTTACCGAGAAGATGATGAAGTATTTCATCCAGAAAGCAATCGGTAAGCGAGTATTCCGCAGACCCCGTATTGCTGTTTGTGTACCCAGTGGGGTAACCGAAGTTGAGAAGAAAGCAGTAGAGGATGCTACCTACCAGACCGGAGCAAAGGAGGTTTCCATTATTGAGGAGCCTATCGCTGCAGCAATCGGTGCAGGTATCGACATCTCCAAGCCTTGCGGAAATATGATTGTGGATATCGGTGGTGGTACCTCTGATATTGCCGTTATTTCTTTGGGCGGTACGGTAGTAAGTGCTTCCATCAAAATCGCAGGAGACGATTTCGATGAGGCAATTGTACGTTATATGCGTAAGAAACATAACCTTCTGATTGGTGAAAGAACCGCAGAAGATATTAAGATAAAGATTGGATCTTGCTATAAGAGACCTGAAGTGGATTATATGGATGTAAGAGGACGTAACCTGGTTACCGGTTTGCCAAAGACCGTAACCGTTTCTTCCGAAGAGACCGAGGAAGCACTTCGCGAGACCACTGCACAGATTGTGGAGACCATTCACAGCGTTTTGGAGAAAACACCTCCGGAACTTGCAGCGGATATTGCAGACAGAGGAATCGTTCTTACCGGTGGTGGAAGCTTGCTTCGTGGTTTGGAAGAACTGATTTATTCCAGAACCGGAATCAATACCATGACCGCGGAAGATCCTATGACCGCAGTAGCAATCGGTACCGGTAAGTACGTAGAGTTCTTATCCGGATATACAGAGTAATCAGAAAACACAGGAAACAAAAGGCAGATTCATCGGACCGGAAAGAGGTGGCACTATGCTGAAAGGCTTATACGTAGCACATATGGGTATGGTTAACGAACAGCGCAGAATGGATATTCTGACCAATAATCTTGCCAATGTTTCCACAGTAGGATACAAGAAAGAAGGCTCTACCAGCCAGGCTTTCGCAGATATCCTGAGTATTAAAATAAAGGATGCTTCCGTGGGTGAAATGAATGCCCAGGGAGTGGGCATCGTAAATCCCGGTGTAGTAATCGGTGAAAATTATACCGATTTTTCTCAGGGATCCTTCCGAATTACCGATAATACTTATGACCTGGCTTTGTCCGGTGACGGTTTCTTTGCCATTGAGTTCACCAACAAATCAGGAGATACCTCCATCAAATATACCCGTGCCGGCCAGTTTACCCTAAACAAAGAAGGATATCTGGTAAACCAGGACGGAGATTATGTGCTGGATGTAAATGATCAGAGAATTAAAATCGATCCGTTAAAGGATACGGCGATTACAAAGTCCGGAAATATTGAACAGGACGGAAAGGTTCTGGCTCAGATTCAGGTGGCAGATTTCGAGAACTACGATTATTTGGAGAAGTACGGAGAGACCTATTACCAGACCATTGACGGAGCAACCAAGAAAGAATCTACCGCAGAGGTACATTCCGGATGCTTAGAGATGGCCAATGTACAAACCGTTTCCGAGATGGTCAATCTGATCAGTGTTACCAGAGCATATGAAAGTAATCAGAAGATTATTCAGACCTATGATGAGTCTTTGGGAATTGCCGTTTCCCAGCTTGGTAAGTTGCAGTAATTCAGAAGGTGAGGTAAAAGTATGGTACGTAGTTTATGGACAGCAGCAACCGGCATGATTGCGCAGCAGGTGAATGTAGACACCATTGCCAACAATCTTGCCAATGTAAATACAGACGGATACAAGACCCAGACCAATGAGTTTAAGAGTCTTTTGTATCAGACAATTCAGACCAAAACCACCTCCAAAAACGGGGATGAAAAGCCCGGCGGAGTACAGGTAGGACTTGGTGTGCGAAATTCCGCCATTACCACCAACTTTAAAACAGGAAGCTTCCTTGCTTCCGAAAGCGATACCGCTTTTGCCTTGGATGGTCGCGGATTTTTCGGCGTGAAGGGTGAGGACGGAGAAATCTATTACACAAAAAACGGTAATTTCCAGTTCACTTTGGGTGATACGGGAAATATGTTATCCACCTCCGAGGGACTTCCGGTAGTGGATACCGAAGGAAATGCCATTATTCTGGACAAGAAGTATGTGCTCAGTGAAATTACGGTTACCAAGAATGGTGAGCTTTGCTATCCGGATGAACAGAACAATCCCCAGTCCATCGGAATTACAATGGGTGTGTTCCAGTTCAACAATCCCAACGGTTTGGAGAAATTAGGTTCCAGCCTTTATAAGCAGACCGTTGCCAGCGGTGAAGTAATCAATGAAGCAACCAATACGGATGTACAGAAGACCAATGTGGTACAGGGCTTTTTGGAAGGCTCCAATGTACAGGTGGTAGATGAAATGGTAAACATGATTGTAGCCCAGAGAGCCTATGAGTTAAACTCCAAGGCAATCACCGCATCCGATGAAATGTTGCAGCAGGCGAACAATTTAAGAAGATAGTTTTTGCTTTAAAGCAGGTATGTGGGGGTATTTTCAGAAGGAGGCTTTGATTTGGATATTTCCGGTTTATCAACGAATTACAGTGAGGTGTATGCCAGTGCGGCCAATCAGTCCACTGCAAAATTGGAAGGCAAATTGAAAAATGATTATTCCCAGGCTACCGATACCGAGTTAAAGGATGCCTGCAATCAGTTTGAGGCTTACTTTTTGGAGCAGGTCTTTAAGGAAATGCAAAAGACAGTATCCATTACAGGAGAAAGCTCGGATGATTCCAATGCCATGATGGATTACTTTAAGGACAAAATGGTGCAGGAAATTGCGGCCCAGTCTACCGAAAAGAGCAGTTTGGGATTATCCCAGATGCTTTATGAACAGATGAGAAGAAATTACGGTTTGGATGATACGATAAAAACCGTAACCGAATAACGAATTGCGGTTCCGCAATGAAATGAATTCTTTCCGAAGGTCCCGATAGGGGCTTTCGGTTCTTTTTTCGAAAGAAATCTACTTTTGATAAATTTCCAAACTATTAGGAGTTACATAGAAATTCATGGAAGAATTAAACGGGTATGTAGAACATATTGTGTTCCAGAACCAGGAAAACGGATACACCGTAATGAATCTGGTCTCCGAGGATGAGGAGATTGTGTGTGTCGGTCTATGTAAAGGATTGACGCAGGGGGAAAATCTTTCTCTTCAGGGAGAGTATACGGAGCATCCTCTGTATGGAAAACAATTTAAAATTACTTCCTACCAAGTGGTTGCACCCAAGGATCAGGAAAGTATACAAAGATATCTGGGGTCCGGTGCCATAAAAGGCGTGGGGCCGGCGCTTGCTGCCCGCATTGTGAAACAGTTTAAGGAGGATACCTTCCGAATCATCGAGGAGGAGCCGGAGAAGCTGACCAAGGTAAAGGGTATCAGTGAGAAAAAGGCGCGGGAAATTGCGATTCAGATGGAAGAAAAAAAGGACCTGCGAGAGGCCTTGGTATACTTGGGCGACTATGGAATTTCCAATACGCTGGCTATTAAAATTTACAATACCTATGGCATGGAGTTATACACGGTGATGCGGGAAAATCCCTATCGTCTGGCAGAGGATATCAATGGTGTAGGATTTAAGATTGCAGATGAAATTGCCGCAAAAATCGGAATTCATACCGATTCGGACTATCGTATTCGATGCGGTATTTTTTCTGTGCTGCAAAAATCCGTGGGAGAAGGACATTGCTATTTGCCCTTGAATTTGCTTTTGGAGAAAAGTGCGGAGCTTTTGGGGCTGGAAAAGGAATTTATCCGTCCTCAGATCTCCAATATGATGATGGATAAAAAGCTGGTATGCCGGGAGGAGTGCGTTTTTGCTGCGCCTTATTTTTATGCGGAACTAAACTGCGCCCGCATGCTTCATGAGATTAATGTAACCATGCCGGAAAAACACCAATTACCTTCCCAGGAAGCTGCTATGCAAAAGACTCTTGACCGACTGGCCAGAGAACAGGGAATGGAACTGGATGAATTGCAGCTTCATGCGGTAAAGGGCTGTATTCAAAACGGTTTGTTTATTCTGTCCGGTGGACCGGGTACGGGAAAAACAACAACAATTAATCTGATTATTCGTTATTTTGAATCGGAAGGACTGGATATTTTGCTGGGAGCGCCTACGGGGCGGGCGGCCAAACGTATGACGGAGGCTACCGGATTTGAGGCCAGAACCCTGCATCGTATGCTGGAGTTAAACAATTCTTTGTCGGATGATGATACCAAGAAGCTTCGATTTGAGCGGAACCAGGACAATCCGCTGGAAGCAGATGTGATTATTATTGATGAAATGTCCATGGTGGATATTTCTTTGTTTCAGGCACTCTTAAAGGCCGTTATTCCGGGTACCAGACTGGTTCTGGTAGGGGATGTGAATCAGCTTCCCAGTGTTGGTCCGGGACAGGTGCTGCGGGATTTAATGAACAGCAGGTGTTTCCCCATGGCGGTCCTGCAGAAGATTTTCCGACAGGCAAAGGAAAGTGATATTGTGGTAAATGCTCACAAAATCAACCGGGGAGAAAGAATCCTTTTGGATAACAAGTCCAAGGATTTCTTCATGCTGGAGCGAAATGATGTGAATGTGATTTACAAGCATATGATTCAACTGATTCAGGAGAAGCTTCCCAAGTATGTGGATGCCACTTCCTTTGACATACAGGTGCTTACCCCCATGCGAAAGGGAGCGCTTGGCTGTGAAACCTTAAATACGGTATTGCAACAATATTTGAATCCTCCGGACAGTCGGAAAGCAGAGTGCACTTACGGTGACGGTTTGTTCCGTGAAGGAGACAAAGTCATGCAGATCAAGAATAATTACCAGTTAGAATGGGAAATAGTAAGTAGATACAATATCCCCATTGATAAAGGAATGGGCGTGTTTAACGGAGACATGGGCAGAATTAAGGAAATCCGGGAAAGCGCTTCTACGGTGGTGGTGGAATTTGATGATCATCGTCTGGTGAACTATCCTTACAGCATGCTGGAGGAACTGGAACTTTCCTACGCGGTAACCATCCACAAGTCCCAGGGTAGCGAGTACCCTGCGGTTTTATTGCCTTTGTTAAGCGGACCCAGGATGCTTTTTAACCGGAATCTGCTGTATACGGCCATTACAAGAGCCAAGCGATGTGTGACGATTCTGGGTTCTTCGGAGACGGTTTACGAAATGATTGACAATGAGAGCGAAAATAAGCGCTACAGTGCGTTAAAGGATCGTATTTTGGAATTGCGTGGGGAAGCAAATTAGCGGGTTCATGGTTTGGAGAAGACCGGGAGGAAAATGAATCCAATCAAAATACTTTGGAAATGGAGCTTACAGCTTTTGTTTCCGTTAAGATGCCCTTACTGCGATGAGGTCGTGGGTATACGAATCGGAGCAAAGGAACCCATCGAAAAAATATGCAGGCCTTGCAAGAATCAGTTTGTGGTTTTGAAGGAACCCTGGTGTGTCCGATGCGGAAAGAAGCTTCTGACACAGGGAGAATTATGCCAGGATTGCCAAAATAAACCCCATTTATTTGAAAGAGGGCGTGCCTTGTACGAATATGGCTCCTGCTCCTCATCGGTGTATCGGTTTAAGTATGCCGGCAGGAGGGAATATGGGGACTACTTCGGAGAGCAGATGGTGGCGGAGCTGGGAGAGTTTATCCGCATGGTCAATCCGGATGGAATCATCCCCATTCCTTTGCACAAAAAAAGACAAAACAAACGAGGATATAATCAGGCTATGGTGCTCGCAAAAGCGGTTTCTAAGTACAGCGGAGTACCTGTCTATGGGAATTTTTTGTACAGAAAGAAAAATACCCGGCCATTAAAGAGTTTAAATCCGATAGAAAGGCAAAATAATTTGAAAAAAGCTTTTATTATCGGGCAAAATGATGTAAAATTAAATACAACTATACTTATCGATGATATATATACCACGGGCAGTACGATGGATGAAGTCGCCGGTGTTCTTTTAGAGCACGGAATTAAGCGGATTTATTTCCTGGTTTTGGCCAGTGGGGACGGTATATAGAACGGAGGAACAGGATGGACGTTCGCAATTGTAAGAAGTGCGGCAACATTTTCAATTATGGTTTTGGACAGGTAATCTGCCCTGCCTGCAGAGAAGCTTTGGAGTCCAAATTTCAGCAGGTTAAGAAGTACATCCAGGAGAATCCGGGAGTGAATATTCCCCAGGTCGCAAAAGAGTGTCAGGTGGATACCCAGCAGATTCAGCAATGGCTTCGCGAGGAAAGACTGGAAATTGTGGCAGGCAGTGCTTTGCTGATTAACTGCGAGAAGTGCGGAGCAACCATTCGAAGCGGCAGATATTGTGATAAGTGCAAGGCAGAGGTGACAAACAGCTTAAGAGGGGCCTATAACTCCTTTGCAAGAGAGCAGACAGGAGCAGCACAGAAGTCCGAGCAAAAGGATGCAAAAGGATCTCGTGACATGAGATTTTTAAATTAGTGACAACGCAATCTGTAGCATTTTCACTCATAGAGTGGAAGACTAAATATAATCAGATTGTGAAATGCAGGGATTAGTATGTTAAATGAGCAGAGAATCATTCTTATGACCAAGCTTGCCTCCTATGAAGCAAAAGAAGGAAAGAAGAGCCGTAAGATTGCAAATTATTTCCGCAGCGATTATTTGTCTATTCAGGTACTGAAGGCAATTGTTGCAGCTACCATCGTGTTTGGTTTGGTATTTGGATTATATATTTTCAGCGATTTTGAAGAGTTTATGCAGGATATTTACAAGATAGATTTGGTAAGCTTCGCAAAGAATATATTGTTCTACTATGTGGTATTTGTTATCGGATACGGAGTGGTATGTTATCTGGCCGGATGGTATCGCTATATTATGGCGAAGAAAAGCTTAAAGCTTTTTTATCAGAATTTGAAAAGACTTTATAAGATGTATAAAAAGAAATAAAGCAAATTGCTTTATTCTGGAGGATTTATTTCATGACTAGTTTGTTGGAAGTAAGAGATATAGTGAAGAAGTTTTATGCCAGATATGCGGTATTTCTTCTCCCTATCGTAAAGTTTGTGGTAGCATTTCTGATGATTTGTACGATTAACAGCAAGTTGGGTTACATGGATCGGTTGGATAATTTGGCGATTGTTTTGATTTTGTCCCTGACCACCAGCATTTTGCCCTCGGGCGTAATGGTATTTATCGGTGCTCTGCTTTGTATGTTGCATTTGTACGCATTGTCCTTGGAAACGGCAATCGTGGGATTGTGCTTCTTCCTGATTCTGTTTTTGCTGTTTTTCCGATTTGCTCCGAAATACTCTCTGGTGGTTGTATTGACCCCATTGATGTTTGTAATGAAGATTCCCTATGTGCTTCCGGTTGTACTGGGTCTTGTAGCGACTCCCGTTGCGGCGATTTCAGCAGCCTGTGGCATCGCGGTATATTATTTCCTGGCAATGATTATCGGAAATGCCCCTACTCTTCTGACCATGGGTGACACCGAAATGTCTGCAAAGATTCGCTTGCTTTTGGACGGTATTCTGGCAAATAAATCCATGCTGGTCATTGTAATGGCTTTTGCAATTACGGTAGTAGTGGTATATATGATTCGCAGATTACCGATGGATTATAACTGGACAATCGCCATGGTGGCCGGTGCCATTGTAAACCTTGTGATTTTGTTGGTGGGCGATTTGATTTACGATACCAGTAATTTCTCCGCTCTTCAGGCTATTTTGGGTGCTTTGCTGGCAGTAGCCGTTGGTAAGGTCGTAGAATTTTTCCGCTTCTGTGTGGACTTCGGCAGGGCAGAAAATGTGCAGTTTGAGGATGATGAATATTA